>DUUA01000036.1 GCA_012841765.1 Acholeplasmataceae bacterium | reverse complement strand
TATTATTTCGGTATTAAAAGCATGAATTTTGATAAAGACAAAACAAAAATAACTGGACTTGCGTATAATTATCAATTTACCGGATATAAACAAATAACTATTGAATTAGAAAGAATCAATAATGTTAGATGTATTGAAGGAACAAAAAACTTTGTCCAAAGCGGTTTAAAGACATACATGAAAGTTCCCAAAGTAAACAATTATTTTACAGATGAAATAAATGAGAAACATATATTAGATTACTATGCAGATTGTATCGAAAATTCAGAGGATTTAGCTTTTGTAAGCACTTATTTAATTGAAGAATTTGATTTAGATAAACTTTTACTTAGCGAAACAATGAAGTTACAAAAAGAAGAAGTAGATGGAATACTTAAAATGTTAAACGTTAATCAGGATAAAGTAAATGAAAAGTACAAGCTAGCGTTTAATGTTTTATCAATCTCGAATTTTGATAAAGAAATTATTCCTTTAGTATATTTATCAATTTATTTAGATGTTTTTAAACAAGAAATTTCAATTGATATCAAGGAAACTGTATTTCATCAAAAAAATATTTCAAAATTATTAAAAACTCCTGATATTGATCCAGAAATATATAGAGATAATTTAGAACAATTAAGAGAAGACATTTTATCTATCCAATCTAATGCACCAATATTTGAAGAAAACCCTCTAATATTCAAATTAAAAGTAGATCTTTCTTTAAGTCCAAGAAAAGATTTTGAAAAAATCAAAAATATAATTTATTCAAATCAAGAATTAACGCCAGTATTAAAAGCCTTTTTTGGGCAATATCAAAAACCTGCTTTGAGCAATAATAAGAATATTTATTTTATTGATAATAAAGTAAATGCCGATCAAATTATGGCTATTCATTCGGTAATCAACAATGATCTTACGTATGTCCAGGGACCGCCCGGCACAGGGAAATCAGCCACAATAGTTAATATGGTCATATCCTCAATTTTAAATAATGAAACTATTTTAATTACTTCATATACAAATTCAGCAGTTGACAATATATTTGAAAAAATGAAGAGATTGAAGTATAAAGATTTTTTAATTCCATTTCCTATGATTAGATTAGGTTCTTTTGATTATGCAAAAAAGGGACTAGACTATATAAAGAGAGCTTATAAATACTATATTTCAATAAAAAATAGTATAAATATTCAAGAATTAAATAAAGAATATGAAAGAAAGATTGGCGAAGAAGTTAGAAAGATATTAAAAATTAATAATATTATTCAAGTAAATAAAAAAAGGAATGATGTTGAAATCAAAATAAACTATTACGATAAACTAATGCAAGTTTTCTCAACTCATAAAAAATTTAAAAAGAACATTCCTAAATTGCAAAAATATCAATCTGCTCAAAAAGGCCAACTAACTAAATTAGGTAAAAAAAATATTGATAATATTTTAGATGAATTAAGTATAGATTATGAAGTAATATTATTAGGGATATTTATAAAGTCAGTGAAATCTTTTATGTTGTTAGATGAGATTAAATATTCATATTTGAATGAAATTATATTTTCAAAGAATCTTGATGAAGCAAGAAAAAAATTGTTAAATGAATATTATTTAGAAGAAAACTTAAATCAACTTCAAAAAATATTTCCTGTTTTTCTAACTACTAATATTTCAACGAGAGTTTTTCCTTTTAATGGTCCTACTTTTGATTTACTTATTATGGATGAAGCCGGCCAGTGTGAAAATGCTCATTCGATAGTCGCGATGTCTAAAGCCAAAAGGGCAGCTTTTATTGGTGATCCAAATCAGTTATTACCTGTTGTAACTTTATCTGAAACTACAAATAATAATTTAACTTATCAATATTCAATTCCAGATGTATACAATTACAAAAAAACATCCATATTGCAAACGTTAAATCAAATAGATTTTATGAATGATTTAATACTACTTCGAAAACATTACCGTTGTAGAAAAAGCATTGTAAATTTTGCTAATAAAAAGTATTATAATGAGACATTAGAAATAGAAAATGATAAAGTTAGTAGCGATGATTGCAAGTTTATAAATGTAAAAAGTGAATTCTATAATAAAAAGAAAAATACATCACTACTTGAAGCTGTTGCTATTATTGAGGAATTAAAGAAAATCCCTTCAAATCAAAGTATCGGAATAATATCTCCTTTCCGTAATCAGACATTATTAATACAAAATAAAATAAACGAACTTTCAATTAATAAAAATGTAAAAGTTGGAACAGTACATAAATTTCAAGGCCAAGAAAAAGATGTTATTCTTCTTTCTTTGGCAATTGGAAAAGATTCATATAAAGGAAGTTATGATTGGATAAAAGATAATAAACAACTTATTAATGTAGCAACTACTAGAGCAAAAGAACAACTAATTGTAGTTGGAGATAAACTTTCGATAGATAATCTTTCTAATGGAGAAGAGGCTGATATAAAAGATTTAATCATATATACAAGCAAGTTCACAGCTTCAACTTTTAATGAAAAATCTGTAGGTAAAAAGTATGGAAATTTAAGCTCAAAGTACTTGTATACAAATTTTGAAGATTTATTTTTTGATACATTGCAACGTCTAATTAATATTAATAAAAAAGGATTTAGAATTAATGGACAAACAGACGTCAAACAAGTTTTAAAAATTCATGCAGATCATCCTTTATTTGAATATGCAACAAAAGCGTCTTTTGACTTTTTGGTTTTAGATAATAAAAATAATGTAAAATTAGCTATTGAACTTTGTGGTGTTGAACATAAATATGATCAAAAAGTTATTAATAGGGATAAAATGAAAAACCAAATAGCAAAAGAAAATGGTATAGAAATTATATATA
>DUUA01000035.1 GCA_012841765.1 Acholeplasmataceae bacterium | reverse complement strand
TATAGAGATTGGAAACATAATCAAATTGTTGGATATTTATGTTTTAATTTGAAAAACAATTCTATTGATGGTCATTTATGGTGGATTTGTCAAAAACGAATACCTTTAGTATTTGATAAAAAAATATATAAATATCGTATGTGTTATCCCTCTTGGGATATACATTTAAATAAAAGCATGTCCAATAATGAAATTTGTGAAACTATATTAAGAAAAATAGGAAACGATAGTACAGAATTTTTAAAAGAGTATTTTGTAGATACAAATGTTATAAAGCAGCTGGGGAAATACATAAACTGGCATTACTTTATAAAATAAATGCCTAACAACTGCTTCAACCTGACTCGGCTATGTCACGATTCTTGCTGGTCGTCGCTACGCTCCTCGACAAGAATCGCGCCATTACGCCTCGCAGGTTAAGCAAATGTTAGAAAGACCCTGCGGGCAGCGGAAAGAATAATAAAAGGAATATGTATACAATGAAGATTAATATTTATTCACCGGATATTAATACAAATACAATAAATGGTTTTACAATTGTAGTTGATGTTTTAAGAGCGTTTTCTGTATCTTATTTTATAAATGCTAATAATCCAAAAAAATATATAGTTGTTGATTCCATTGAACAAGCATTTGAACTAAAAAATCAAATTAAAAATTCAATTCTTATTGGTGAAAGACAAGGAATAAAAATTGAAGGATTTGATTTTGGTAACTCCCCAACTGAAATTATTGATAAAGACTTTAATAATAAAATAATTATTCATACTACAACTGCGGGAACAAAAGGATTACTTGCGCAAAAACCAGAAAATTTGGTTGTTGCTGGAAGTTTTGTAAATGCTGCTGCTTTAGTTGAGTATATTCGAAAAAATAATATTGAGATTATCAATATTTATTGTACAGCACCAAAAGGAACAATATTTGGTGAAGAAGATTATTATTTCGCAGAATATTTAAAATCAGTATTATTAGGAAAATCTGTTGATTTTGATAATATTTTTAAGATATTGAAACAAGGAACTGGAGTAGGTTTTTCTGAAAAAGGATTTGCACCATATTCTGATTTTGCATATTGCATGGAATTAAATAAATTTAATAAAATACTAAAACGAGAAATTATAAAGAATGAAAATTATAAAATCGAATTAATTGAATTGTAAAAAAGAATATGTTTATAAATAGTAAACTAAGGTTTTAAGAAAAAACATTTCTAACAACTGCTTCAACTTGACTCGGCTATGTCACGATTCTTGCTAGTCGTCGCTTCGCTCCTCGGCAAGAATCGCGCCAAAACGCCTCGCAAGTTAAGCAAATGTTAGATTCACGCTGCGCGGGCAGATAAAAAGAAATAGATATATAATTCGAATATTAGTATTGATTGGACTATACAATAACGGAGATCTTATATGCAAAACATTGATTTCAAGCAAGTTGTTTTTTTATTAATTATGCTCTATTTCATTTTTAAGTTTATTGGTAAACCAATTATTGGATTGATTGTAGTTTTGAGTAATGTAATAAACATTATAAATATTAGGAAAACAAACACTTCGGTAATTATAAAAATACCATATCAAGAAAAAGAAAAAAGGAATATTGTTGAAATTTTTTCGATGATTCTTTTGTTTTTATTAATCTTTATTGTATTTAAAAGTTTTTATGCATTAGTAATAATCGCAGGATTAGTAACAATAACATTAGAAATAATTACACCAAGAATATATAAAAATATTAATGGTCTATATTCTGAATATATTATTTTTAACAAAAAAATTTCATTTAACAAAATACATTCATGGAAAAGAGTAGAAAGCAATAAAACAATATCATTTCTTGGAATGGATGGATTACGTTTTGATGTTTTTATGAATAATGAATTTAATAAATGCATCGAATTTCTTAATGAGAAAGATTTAAAAGAAGAAATCTAACAACTGTTTCAACTCGACTCACCTTTGTCACATTTTGTGCTTTCGGGCTACGCCCGGCACAAAAAGCGCCAAGACGGTTCGCGAGTTAAACAAATGTTAGAAAGACCCTGCGGGCAGCGGAAAAAATAATAAAAGGAATATGTATACAATGAAGATTAAT
>DUUA01000034.1 GCA_012841765.1 Acholeplasmataceae bacterium | reverse complement strand
GGGCTTTTATAGGTTTTATTTTAAATTTTTTGTTTTTCAACAGAATTAAGTCAGAAGTAAAAGAAGGATCACTTAATATAGGCAAGTATATTGAAAATACTAATGATAATATTAGATCTCCTTATTCAGTTCCAAAAGAAGTAAAAATAGGAGCCCGAATTTATTTTTTTGTTTATGAAGACATTAATAAGAAACCGGTTGCGATAACAGAAAATATTATTACATTGTTTAATACAAATTATAGTCATATTGGCGCCGGAATGTTAACAACAACTGATTCGCAGGATTATATAAATTCTTCAAATGAAACAGTTCAAGATATGATTGAAATTCGTAATGATGCTTTGACTAATGTAATTTTTGAAATTGATAAAGATAATATTGGTGTTCATTATATTGAAAAAATAGAAATCAATGATTCAAAAAATGATTTTTTATCATTTGTTGTAAAAATAGATCATCGGTTAAATTCAAATGCAGGTGATGCAGAGTATATAAAAGTTTGTATGATGATTAGTGGAGAGTTACAATCGCGAGCACAAATTATAAATACGTTTATTTATTCAGCAGTTATAATGATAATTATTGCTGCTATTGCCAGTTTCTTTTTAGCACAAAGATCAGTAAGAGGATTTATGAAATCATTAGAAAAGCAGAAGCAATTTGTTAATGATGCTTCTCATGAATTAAAAACTCCTCTTTCTATTGTTCAAAGTAATTTAGAAAATATATTGGCTAGATCAGAGGCAACTGTTTATGACGTCTCTGAAGAAATAGCGAGTGCATTAAAAGAAGTTAACCGTTTAAATACATTAACTGAAGATTTACTTTCTCTAGCAAGATCTGATTCAGACAGAATTGAGTATACTTATGAACATGCTAGTGTAAAATATATTTTTGAAGAAGTAACCTCAGCGTTTTCTGATTTAGCATTAATGCAAAATAAAGAATTTGTTGCTAATTGCATGGATTTTGAAGCAAAAATTGATAAGACAAAAATTAAACAGTTATTAATTATAATTTTGGATAATGCTTTTAAATATACTAATGAAAATGACAAAATATGCTTAAATATAACTTGTGAAAATAGTGAAGTAATAATAGTTTTAAAAGATACTGGAATTGGTATTAGTGAAACAACAAAAAAACATATATTTGAACGATTTTATCGCGAAGAAAAGGCAAGAAATAGAACAACTGGTGGTAATGGGTTAGGGCTTTCAATAGCTAAAACTATTGTTGATGCCCATAAAGGCAAAATAACAGTAGACCATTATATACCTAAGGGTACTATTGTTTCGATAACTTTACCAAAAAATTAAGGGCTTATGCCCTTTTTTTCTTAATTTGAAAAATAGTTTTATGGCTTGATAAACTGCGTAAAAATGTATATAATATAAATAGAAGAAAAGGTGAAAATAATGATTAAAATTTATAATTCTTTATCAAATCAGGTAGAAGAATTTATTCCAATTAAGAAAAACCAAGTTAGCATGTATGTCTGCGGCCCTACAGTTTATGATTTTATGCATATTGGTAATTCTCGTCCTGTTGTTTTTTTTGATACGGTTGCTAGATTTTTTAAATATAGAGGTTTTAAAGTTACTTATGTTTCTAACTTTACTGATATCGATGATAAAATAATTAATAGAGCTAAGGAAAAGAATATTTCTGAAGAAGAATTAAGTCAAAAGTTTATTAAAGAAATTAATAAAACTTATAAAAAACTCAATTGTCTTTTACACGATGCTAACCCAACTGTAAGTGAAAACATGGGTAATATTATTGACTTTATTGGTTTGCTTATCGAAAAAGGAAGTGCATATGAAAGCAATGGTGATGTTTATTTTGATGTTGCTAAAATTGAAGAGTATGGAGTTCTTAGTGGTCAAACTATTGAAAACTTAATTATTGGCTCTAGAATTGAAAAAAATTTGAACAAAAGAAATCCAGTAGATTTCACTTTATGGAAAGCAACTAGTGAGGGAATTAATTGGGATTCTCCATGGGGAAAAGGGAGACCGGGATGGCATACTGAATGTGTTGTTATGTCTCGTAATATTTTGGGAGATAAAATAGATATTCATGGTGGCGGAAGTGATTTAAAGTTTCCTCATCATGATAATGAAATAGCTCAATCTCTCGCTGCCTATAATAATAAAATTGCTAATATTTGGATGCATAATGGAAGAATAGATTTTTCTGGGGAAAAAATGAGTAAATCAATTGGGAATGTAGTTTGGGCCAATGAATTAATTGATCAAGTTGGTTTTCAAGCTTATCGGTTTTTAATGCTCAATGTGCCATATAGACAACCATTGTCTTATAGAAATGATTTATTAGAACAAGCAATTATTGATTTTGAAAAAATAAATAGAGTATATATTTCTCTTTTTAGAAAACTAGAATTAGAATTTAATGATTTAAATATAAAAGAAGTTACTGAAAGCGAATTAATTGAAATAAAAGAGCAATTTATTTCTTCTATGGAAGACGATTTTAATACAGCAAATGCTATTACTAGTATTTTCAGACTGGTTAAGGTTGCTAATAACGCTCTAAGAAACAACAAAACTTCTAAATATTTACTAAAGGAGATTTATGGATTGTTTAATGACTTTTTATGGGTACTTGGAATGGATATAAAGCTAAATAAATTGACTATTGATGAAGTTAAATTAGTAGAATCTTGGAAACTATCTAGAAAAGAAAAAGATTTTATTAAAGCTGATGAATTAAGAGATGAAATTACAAAAAAAGGTATATATATTTAATGAATTATAAATTATTGAATGGTGCTAATCTAGCTTTTGTTGGTGATGCATATTATGAACTTGTAATAAGAGAATATTTAGTTAATAAAAAAATAACGAATTTACATAAATTACATGATGAGAGCGTAAAATATGTTAGTTCCACTGCCCATAATATGATAATTGAAAAGATTTTACCAATATTAAATGATGAAGAAATTGATATTTTTCATCGTGGTAGAAATTATAGCTATAATAGTCGAAGAAAAAATATCAAGCAAAATGAACATGTTAATAGTTCGGGATTTGAAGCACTAATTGGCTATTTATATTTACTTGGTGAGCAAAAAAGGTTAGAAGAAATTATTAGTTTAGCTATTAATATAGTAGAGGGAAAAAATGAGTGAAATTATTTATGGCAAAAATGTTTGTTTAGAAGCAATAAGTTCTAAAAGAAAGATTAATGTTATTTATACAACAAGTAATAATACAGAAATTATTGAGTTATCTAAAAAAAATAATATTGATTATAAAATAGTTGAAAAGAAATTTCTGGACAAACTTGTTACTGGTTTTCACCAAGGAGTTTGTTTAGAAGTAGAAGAGTATCAATACTATGATTTAAAAGAAGTAGTAAGTAAACTTGATAAAAAATTAGGATTTTTAGTGATCCTAGATGGTATTGAAGATCCGCATAATTTTGGAGCAATATTAAGAACTTGTGAAGCAGCCCAAGTGGATGGGGTCATTATTCCTAAAAATAGATCTGTTCAAGTTAACAATACTGTTGCTAAAGTTTCAACCGGTGCAGTTGAGTATGTTAAAGTAATTAAAGTTGCTAATGTTGTTCAAACAATTAAATATCTTAAAGAAAATGGTTATTGGATTGTTGGAGCTGAGGCTGGAGAAAAAAGCGTTAATTATACAGATGTCAAATATGACATGAAAATTGCTCTGGTTATTGGCTCTGAGGGTAAAGGCATTTCTCGTCTTGTTACAGAATCTTGTGATTATTTAGTTAAAATTCCAATGAAGGGGCATCTTACTTCCCTAAATGCTTCTGTTAGCACTGGAATACTAATTTACGAGATAATAAAATATAGATAGCAATTTCAAATAATTCATAGGAGGTATAGTTATGTATAACTATAATGATAATGAATTATTATATTTGATTAGAGAAAAAGAAGATGAAGCGTTAGAAATAATGTTTTTAAAGTATTCACCACTTATTAAATCAAGAATTTCGAAATTTAGGATTCAAAAAGATTTTGAAGATTTTTATCAAGAAGGATTAATTGCTTTGAATTTAGCAATATCTAGGTATATTGACTTGTATAATAAAACTTTTAATAAATATTTTGATTTAATTTTACAAAGAAAATTTATTCAAATTTTAAAAAAAGAAACTAACAATTTTTACAATGTCGTATATTTTGATGAAATAAATTTTATTCATGAGGAAAATACTAATTACGTTAATGAACGTAAGTATCAATTGGGCATGTTAAGCGATTTTGAAAAAAATGTGTTTAGCTTTTATTCTAAAGATGATTTAAAAGCGGGAGAGATAGCTGATAAACTAAATATAGATGTTAGAAGAGTTTATAATGCTTTAAATAGAATTAAGAAAAAAATAAGAGACCAACAACAAGTATAGTGTTTTAATTTTAAGATATTGTCTGTTAAATCATCTTGACATTATTGTCTTTTTTTGGTAAAATAATAAGGTGAATTTGAAGGTAGGATTATGAGAGAAAAAGTAATTTTAATATGTGATGAATGTCTATCAAGAAATTATATTATCTCGAAAAACAAAACTAACAATCCTGAGAGGATTGTTATAAAAAAGTTTTGTAAAAAATGTAATAAGCATACTATTCATAAAGAAACTAAGTAGGAGGAGCATTATGTCTCAAAAAGCAGAAATTAAAGAAAAAAAGAAAAATAGTGCATTATCAATATTTTCTAAAGAGTATAAATATGAAGGATTAATTTTATTGGTACTTGCTGTTATTGCTATTGTATTGGGTTCGCTAGTGTTAGTGGGAGAATATAGTAGTGGAGATTCAGGATTAATAGTAAATGAAGATATTTGGCTAATTGGCGCTTATCCGGCTCTTGTTGCTTGGATTCTTGTTGGACTTGGGGTTATAGGAGTATCATTATCAGTATGGCCTTTCTTTAAACCATCTATATACGAATTTAAAAGAATAACATGGTTGACAAAAGGGAAATTATTAAGTAATTCAATTACTGTTTTAATTTTTGTTTTGATTATGTCATTATTCTTCTTCGGAATAGATTTCGTATTAAGATATGTTATTAGTTTACTTGAACTGATAGCAGGATTATTTTAGAAAGAAATTATGACTGAAAGAGCTTGGTATATACTTCAAACATATTCTGGTTGTGAAAGCGCCGCAAAAAAGAATATTGAGGCAATAGTTGAATCACAAGAAATGGAAGATATTATCTTTAATGTTATTGTTCCAGAAGAAGTTCACATGGAAAAAACAAAAAAAGGCGAATTAAAAGAAGTTTTTGTAAAACCATTTCCAGGTTACGTATTTATTGACATGATTGTAACTGATGATTCATGGTTTACAATAAGAAACACACCGATGGTAACTGGATTTTTAGGATCTAGCGGTGGAGGAACAAAACCAGTTCCTGTATTACCTGATGAAATGGAATCGATTTTAAAAATTGCAGGATTAGCAAAGAAAAGTAGTTTTGCTGGAAAAATAGGCGATAAAGTTAAAATAATTGCTGGTAATTTTTCTGGACAATATGGTACAATTGATTTTATTGATGAACAAAAACGTGTAGTTAAAGTCTTAATAGATTTCTTTGGAAGACAAACTCCAGCAGAACTTAGTTTTGATGAAATAGTATTATAATTATACAAATGTGCGAATTAACTTTCGTGCATTTTTTTATTGATTTGATGAAATTTTTAAGTTTAAGCAAAATATAGATGCATATTTTTATTAATATTCTTAAATTGGACATATTAAAATCGCACGTTTTTATATTGACTTTTTATAGGCGTTATAGTATAATTACTAAGCGTGCATATGTTACGTACTATTTTATATTTTATTTAAAAGAAGTGGGAGAGGTAATACTCTATTACCACATCACAGACAAAAAGGGAGGTGTGTCTCGTGGCTACGAAAAAAGTTTCAAAAGTCGTAAAACTACAATTAGCTGCCGGCAAAGCAACGCCAGCACCACCGGTTGGGCCTAGTTTAGGACAAACGGGGATTAATATTCAACAATTCTGCGTTCAATTTAACGATAGAACAAAGGAAATGGCGGGAAATATTATACCAGCGGTTATTACAGTATACGAAGATCGTTCGTTTTCTTTCATTACAAAGACTCCACCAGCTTCAGATTTATTAAAAAAAGCAGCTGGAATCAAACGCGGTTCAGGTGTTCCCCATAAAGATAAAGTGGGAACAGTTACTAAAGAACAAGTAAGAGAAATTGCTAAAACAAAAATGGCAGATTTAAATGCTTATGATGAAGAGTCAGCAATGAAAATTGTTGAAGGAACTGCAAAAAATATGGGAATTGTTGTTGAAAAGTAATTGCAACGTGTTTTCCCAGTTAAGTTGAATAATTAAACAACTTAAAAAGTGGGAGGTAATCCGTTAAACCACATTTAAGGAGGAAAAGATATGGCTAAAAGAGGTCGTAAATATGCGGAAGCATTAAAATTAGTTGATAGAACTAAGCTATATAATCTTGATGAAGCAATAGAACTTGTTAAAAAGACAAGTTATGCCAAATTTGATGCCACTGTTGAAGTAGCTTTTAATTTAAATTTAAACCCTAAAAAAGCAGAACAAAATTTAAGAGGAGCAATCGTATTACCACATGGTAGCGGTAAAACTCGTAAAGTTTTAGTTCTTGCTAAAGGAGCAAAATTAAAAGAAGCTGAAGAAGCAGGCGCAGATTTTTTTGGAGAAGCAGATTATATTGAAAAAATTCAATCAGGTTGGTTAGAGTTTGACGTTATTGTTGCTACACCAGATATGATGGGTCAATTAGGAAGATTAGGTAAAGTTTTAGGACCTAAAGGGCTAATGCCTAATGCAAAAACTGGAACAGTTACAATGGATATTGCAAAAGCAGTATCTGAAATCAAAGCAGGAAAAGTTGAATACCGTGTTGATAAAAGCGGTAATATTCAATTTATTGTTGGAAAGACTAGCTTTGATAATGTTAAATTAAATGAAAACATTAAAACAGTATATGATGTTGTTTCTAAATCTAAACCATCAACTGTTAAAGGCGTTTATATGGTAAATGTCGCTATCTCGGCTACTATGGGTCCTGGAATAAAAATTAGTCCAGATTCTATGGTAACTGCAAAAACAAGTAAATAAAATAGTAATTTAAAACTATGCCGTAGAATCGGGTGCTATTACAGCTTAATATCCCGCCGAGGTAAAGAAGTATTTGTACCTCTTTAACTACGGTTAAAAGAGGTTTTCTAAATTTTAGGAGGTGTAAGAATGAAAGAAGCAACTCTATTAAAGAAAAGTGCTGAAGTTGACCAAGTAGCTGAACAATTTAGCGAGGCTAAATCATTAGTTTTCGTTGATTACTTAGGATTAACAGTTGAGCAAGTAACTGAGCTTAGAAAAAAATTGTATCTTGAAGGCATCGATTTAAAAGTTATTAAAAATAACATTTTAAAGAGAGCTGCTGCAAAAGCTGGTTATGGCCAATTAGAAGAGCATTTAAAAGGGCCTAGTGCCGTTGCTTTCTCGAAAGATGCTACAGCAGCATCTCGGATTATCTACAACTTTGCAAAAGACAATAAACAATTAACTGTTAAAACAGGTGTTGTTGAAGGTAAAATTATGAGTGTGGATGAATTAAAAGTTATTTCAACATTACCAAACAGAGATGGTATGTTATCGATGTTATTGAGTGTTCTACAGGCACCAATTCGCAACTTAGGTGTTGTAATTAAAGCTGTAGCAGAACAAAAAGAAATATAATTTTTAGGAGGATTTAAAATGGCGAAATTAAATATTGAAGAATTTCTTGGTCAATTAGAAGAAATGTCAGTTTTAGAATTAAATGATTTAGTAAAAGCAATCGAAGAAAAATTTGGAGTTACAGCTGCTGCTGCAGTTGCTGCTGGACCTGCTGCTGCTGCAGTTGAAGAAGGACCATCTACAGTTAGTGTTATTCTTGCTGGATTTGGACAAAAGAAAATTGCTGTTATTAAAGTTGTGCGTGAAATTACTGGACTTGGATTAAAAGAAGCTAAAGATTTAGTGGATGGAGCTCCAAAACCAATAAAAGAAGGAATTTCTGTTGAAGAAGCTAATACTATTAAAGATAAATTAGTTGAAGCTGGAGCAGAAGTAGAAGTAAAATAATTTAACTTATTTAGGTATCAGAATTCTGATACCTTTTTCAATTAATTATAATTTTTATCAATAATATATATATGGTGATAAAATGCAATGTAAAAATAAAAGAACAATATTTAATTTATTTACTTATTATAATTGCAATGATTGTGTTTATAGAAATATTGATGATCATTTTAATTATAGCAATAGTTGTTTTCATATTTATTTTCTTTT
>DUUA01000033.1 GCA_012841765.1 Acholeplasmataceae bacterium | reverse complement strand
TATGTTTTATTACAATTGTAGGTATTCCTTTTGGACTACAATGGTTAAAACTTATGAAAATAGGTTTATTACCGTTTGGTGCTAAAATCGTTTAATAAAAAAAATAAATAGTCTCATAATCTTTTCCTATATAGGCTTTGATTATGAGACTATTTGTTATTTATAAAATGTAATATTATCTAAGTTAACTGTACTACCATATAATGAAGTTTCATCATATGACATTTCTATTTTAACGCGAACATTTTCTTTGTTGATATTAACACTATAAGTATTAAATTCTAAACTTAACTCAAAATCTTGATCAATTAAAATCCAATCATCACTTTCAAGTAATTGATAATAAACTTTAATTATTCCGTAATTTTGATATTCATCGTTAGCACCAAAGTTTCTTGCCATAAATTCTAATTTAGTAACCTTTTCAAAATGAGTTTCATTATAAATATAAGCTGCATCATAGTAATCAGGTTTAAATCTTCCAATATCTTTTTCATTTAAAGGTGTAATATAAGGTAATTCCTTGTCAATATGAATATTAGTATAATCACTTCTAAAATGATTTACTAAATAATTGTTATCATTTAATTCAATTAAGCCTGAATAGTATTCGTTTTCTAAAAGTCGGTAAAAGTCAATTCTAGTTATTAATTCCAATTCTAATTCTTCAGACGGATAATTTTGCCAAGTAATACTTTCAACAGATAATCGATGACCAGAATCAATCTCTAACTCGTATGTAAATAAACCAGAGACGTTAATATCGTTAAATTCAAATAATTCACCCTTATTAGCAGTAGTATTATTAGTAAACTGTTTTGTCTCTTTATATAGTAATAAATCGTTTTTATAAACATATAAAGTTATTTTTGAATTAGATGCTGTATCATTACCTTCTCCTTGTGGATAAGTTGATTCAGGAGAAAAAGGAAGTCTACCAAAGAAACGTAAGTTGCTAATACCATCAGTAATATTATTACCACGAATATAACCGCGACCTTTTTCACCAGGAATATCTTCATATCCACCAATAGTAATTACTTTAGGACCATTTAGATTTAGCCCAGCATCTGTTCTGTAATTAACAAAATCATAAGAAATACCATTTAAAACAACTTCAGATTCAGAAAGGTATTGGCTATTAGGTTCAGGATAATTTTGGTTTCTATGATTAATTAAAGTACTAAAGTTTTCATTATAAGTAGTGACTACAGTATTTTCGTCTTCTAATTTTAATACTACTAAATTAAACTCTTTATGATAGACAATATCATTAATTGTAATTAATGCAGTTAAAACAACATTTTGATCACTTTCAGATCGATTAATGATAGCTTGGTTATCAATAATAGTAATAGCATCATTATTAGAAGTCCAAGTAATATCATATGTAAGAACTATATCATCAAGTAAGAAGTTATTAATAATCTTATCAAAAGCTAAATTATTATTAATATTTAAATTAATACCTTCTAAGATTTCTAGAACATTGATTTCTTCTTCATCTTCTAAATTTAATAAAGTTAGTTCATAAGTTCGTTCAACTAAAATCCCTTTAAAATCAACTGAACCAGTTATACTTACTAGTTCATTAGAAGATGTTCTAGTAATAAAGACATTATTTTCATCAATCAATAATAAATCACTTAAACTAGTCCAAGTAATATCGTATAAGTTAAATACTTTATTAGCAAGAGTAAAATCGGTTGTAACTTGATCGAATCGATCACCTTCATCTAAGAAGACTACAATGTTATTATATATATCTTCCTCGGTATAAACATTTGGCACTTCTTCACAAGCTGTAATTAAAAATAAACTAAGCGTTGTAAGTAGAAGTGTAAATACTTTTTTTATCACAAATAAAACTCCTTATCTTTTTTGAAATTTACTATCATTATTTTAACATAAAAAAAGCCTTTTATAGATTAATATATAAATGTTTTTATAAACTCCTTAATCTTTGTTGCTTTTAATAAAAAAAGAAAGATGATATAATAATTTAAAGGTTTGAATTTAAAACTAGTTGTTATATTAAATATAGTTTCAAAT
>DUUA01000032.1 GCA_012841765.1 Acholeplasmataceae bacterium | reverse complement strand
TAAATATTAAAATAGAAAATTAATAACTAAAATAATAAAAAGCTTTTAAAAAAAAGCTTTTTATTTATTGTCTTGAATAACTAATGCTAAAAAATGGTATAATATTAAAAAGATTTTATAATTTCATTGCATTATATCAAGACATAGTGCAAGTTATCGGAGAAGCCTTTTAATATAATTTAAGATGTAATATAATAAAGATAGGAGGAACCTCTATGTTTAAGGTTATATGGAGTCGTGATGATTTTGAAGAAATTCGTACAAAATTGTTAAATGATTACAATATTATCTTATCAGATGATCCTAGTGATATACCAGAGAGTAAAGTAGGGATAATTTTAGATGATAAAAACTTTGAGAAGCTTAAACCAATTTTAGAATATTTAGCTTATCAAAAATCACAAGTAATGTTTCAAACAAACGAAGGGTGGGTTCAGTTAAATGTTAATAAAATATTATTTTTAGAATCTTTTAAAGATGATATTTTAGTTCATTTAATTGGTAATGAACAATATATAATTAAACACCCCCTTTATCAACTTGAACAAATCTTAAAGCCTTATTTTTTTGTGAGAATAGGAAAATCATTTATTGTTAGTATTAGTAAAATTAAATTTATTAAAACGACTATTAATGCAAAACTTGATTTAGAATTAATTAATGGTATTCATTTGGATGTATCTCGTTCCTTCGTAAAAAAATTTAAGAATGCTTTAGGTATTCAAAGAAAGGACATATAATATTATGTTAGAAAAATGGATTATATTAGGACTTGCTATTAGTTTAGTGCTATTTTTTAGCATTAGTTTTATATTAGATATTTTTTGGAATAAAAGATTAGAAAAATTTCAAAAAGAAAATGATATTGATGTAAACAGAAATTCAATTAGTTTTTTTTCAAAAAGGTTATATGGATTAGTCGTTAGTGTTTTAGTGTTAAGTATTGTCAGTGCTTCTGTAGTTATAGTTGCTCCCAATCCTATACATCACGAAACTTTATATGCTGCCCAAACGGTTGAGAGCGAAACTATTTTAAAATCTTTAATTAAAGATTTTAATAATATATATAGAGATGATAAAAATTATGCTGATGGAATGTTTCCTGAAGTAGATTCAACAACTAGTGTTGGTGAAGAAAAACCAAAGAGAGATTATATTGGAACTAATGTTCAAGTAGAAGGTGTAGAAGAAGCTGATATTGTTAAGACTGATGGTAATACTATTTATTATGCCACAAGATTCACTAATAAAATAAGGATATTTGATATTTCTATAGATAATAAAATTAATGTTAGAGAAGAACTAGATTTAGAATTGCTTTATACAGAGTCTCTTTATTTAACTGAAACACAGTTAATAGTTATAGGTTATACATATAATTATCGTCCTTATGATTTTACAGAAGCGCAAGATAATTTTAGATGGGGCTATTATTCATTTACTGGAACTGTCAATGTTTATAATAGAAATAATTTGAAACTTATATATTCACTTGAAACTGATACTAATTTTTATGAACATAGATTAATTGAGAACTCATTATTTTTAGTGTCTAATAAATCAATTCAAGATGATTTTCTAACTCCGCAATTTAAAGAATATAAAAATGGAAATGAAGAAAATTCTACCTTAGATTATACAGATATTTTCTATTTTAAAAATATGCCAATTTATAGTATGACTGTAATCACGGGCATAAACTTGACTTCTTATGAAGTAAAGTCAAAAGCTTATTTAGGTGGAGTTAATTTTATTTATGGTTCTTTAAATTCTATATATACTGTTAATAGTTTTTCTGATTATGATTCAAAGACAAAACAATATAATAATTATACTCAGATTGTAAAATATGAACTAGATATAGAAAATTCAGAAGCTAAATATATAACTGCAGGCAGGGTAAAAGGTTACATATCAGATCAATACTGGATGGATGAGTACAATGGTTATTTTCGAGTTGTAACTTCAACATGGGGAAATGTTAAAAATAGATTGTATGTTTTAAAAGACAATTATGAAACAAAAGAACTTGAAGTTATTGGTTCTATTACTGAGGACTTGGGTAAAGAAGGCGAAACAGTAAAATCGGTAAGATTTAACCAAGATGTTGTGTATGTAGTCACATTTTTGCAAATAGATCCATTATATACTATCGATTTAAGTAATCCAAAAAACCCTACTTTTATTTCTGATATTGAGGAATTAGGATTTAACACTTATCTTCACAAATGGAAGGATAATGGTTTGGTGGGTTTTGGATTTAGTGCAAACGATGAGGGAGTCACTAACGGATTAAAGATTAGTGCATATGATACTGATAATTCATTACTACTTGATAACTATACTATGCTTTATAATCAATTAGGCAGTAAAAATTCATATTTTTATAGTGAAGCAAGTTATAATCCTAAAGCTTTAATGATATCAGCTGATAAAGGCATTATAGCTTTCCCGATTACTGGATGGTATTATAATGATTCTAATGATGATAATTATGTAAATAGTTCTTGGACATATATTAGTCAATATTATGTGTTTTATATAGATTTTATTGCTCAAGAAGCAGATGATATTATTAGTGAGCCAATTGTAATTAAACATGAATCAACCTCATATTACTCGGGAATTGAGAGAGGAATTTATATTGATAATATTGTTTATACTTTATCTTATTCACAAATATCAAGTTTTGATTTGAATACTCATGAGGTTTTAGAAACTATAATGTTGAAAACAGAATATGATCAAGCAAATATTCTAAGATAAAAAGATAAACCAGCCTAAAAAACTGGTTTTTTTAAATTAGTAACAATAAAAATAATTTAAGGATTTAAATGGAATTTTTTCAAAGAATGTTGTATAATATATAATATGCAACATAGGGCTATAGCCAAGCGGTAAGGCAGTTGGCTCTGAACCAACTATACAGGGGTTCGAATCCCTTTAGCCCTGCCAATTGATTTAATAAATTCTTATTTGTTTATTGAACATTATTATATAATAATTTAGTAATAGAATGAAGGTGAAACTATGAAAAAAATAATTACTTTTATGTCACTATTAATATTTTTATTAATGGGAATATTAGGTTGTGGGCATATGAATAATATTCCCAACGGAGATAACAATGTCCCTCCTATTATTGATAAAGAAGAACCAAATGATGAAGAAAAAATTGCTGAAGATGGTTTATTTATTTCCAAAGATGAAGTTGCTTTATATATTGCTACTTATAATAAATTGCCGGCGAATTATATTACTAAATCACAAGTAAATGGGCATATTAAAAATCATTGGACTCCAGAGAATTTAGCTAGTATTGGAGGAGATAGATTTGGTAATAGAGAAAAGTTATTACCCATTAAAGATGGAAGAACATTTACTGAATTAGATATTAATTACCGAGGCGCTTCAAACAGAGGACAAGAAAGAATTGTTTATTCAAATGATGGGTTGATATTTTATACAAGTGATCATTACGGAAGTTTTGTACTATATGATAAGGAGACAAGAGAATGGAAATCTTATTAGATGGTAAACAAGTAATAAACAAACAAATTCTTTTTTTAACATTAAAAGAACAAATAAATTCAAATGAATTTTATGGTGATAACTTGGATGCTCTTTGGGATGTCTTATCTTCTACTGAAGAAGAGATTTTTGTAACTATTTTACATCAAGAAGATCTAAATAATAATCTTGGTGAATATGCGGAGTTATTAATTGAATTATTCCATGATTTAAAAGACGTTAACGACAAAGTGTGCTTGAAATTTTAATAGTTGATAATATATAATTACACAAAGATTTTTGTGTTATTGCCTTAT
>DUUA01000006.1 GCA_012841765.1 Acholeplasmataceae bacterium | reverse complement strand
ATATTATTTGAACTAAATAGTAAATAGAAAGCCCTTTAATACCGCAATTATAACGCTTACATTAAAGAATTATGATATAATGTAATAGGTGATTTTATGGCAATTGATGGTTTTTTCGTTAAACATTTAATTGATGAATTAATAGAAAGTATTTTAAATTTAAGAGTTTTAAAAATAACACAAACAAGAAAAGATATGTTTGTTTTTCATTTTAATAAAAAAGGACAAAAATTTTATTTAAATTTTAAACTAAATTCGCCAAACGCTTCAACATTCATTACAGATGAATTAAAAAATGAAGGTGATAATTATAACACTGGTTTTATTACTAATTTAAAGCGTTTATTTGAATCATCATTTTTAAATAATATTAACCAACATTTAAATGATCGTGTAATAATATTTGAGTTTATAATAAATGACTTTTTAGAGGGAAAAATAAAGAGGGAATTAGTTTTTGAAATCATGGGAAGACATAATAATTTAATAATTCTAGAAAATAATATCGTTATTGATGCATTTAATAAAAGTTTTAATGATAAATCTAGAAGTATTATCCCAAAAATTGAATTCCAATTTTTTCCTACAAATAAATCTTTATTAAACGAGATAAATTATAATCTAATCGATCACCCCTTATATCTTTCAAGAAATTACATGGGGTTTTCAACATTATTATCAAAATATTTATATGATCATAAAATTAATTTATTCGAAACAAAAGTAAATCCCACTCTAGATACTGATAGTAAAGATTTTTATTGGTTTAATCTATTCAATAAGGAAAGCGTTAAGAACTTCACTACTTTATCACAACTCTTTACTTCTATTATTTACGAACCTATTAGTGATTATAGAAAACAAAAGAATTTTATTAATTCTGAATTAATAAAAGTTAGAAAGAGACGTGCAAATTTAGAAACAGATTTATTTGAAGCCAATAAAAATATAGAGTTAAAAAATATTGGTAACTTAATTTATGCATCTGGTAAAAACTTAAATGAAAAGTATGCTCATATTTATGACTTTAATAATAATTTAATTGAATTAGATAGCAAATATACGCTTGGAGAGAATGCTAAAAAAGCATTTACTAAATATCAAAAGTCAGTAAGAGCAATTAAATTTATTACGGAAAACATTGAAAAAACTAATGATTTAGAACAGCAACTATTAGATTTAGAGTTTTTTCTATCTTTAGAAAATCCTAATATTAATGAAATTAATGAAGAGCTAATTTCATTAGGTTACAAAATTAAACAAAAGCGTATTAATAAAAACAAAAAAGATAGTATTGAATTACTAACTTATAATTATTTAGATACTACTATTTATGTTGGGAAAAATAATAAACAGAATGATTACATCACCCATAAATTATCACATCGTAATGATTACTGGTTACACGTAGAAGGCGCTTCAGGAAGTCATGTTTTAGTTAAAAGTGATAACTTAAGTGATGAGTTATTGTATTTTTCTGCAATGCTTGCGGCTAAATATTCTAAACTAAATAATCTTGTTAAAATACCAATTAATTACACACAAATAAAAAATTTAAAGAAAATACCTGGTAAACATGGTTCTGTGGTATCAATTAATAACTATAAAACTATTGTAGTTACAATTGATGATAATTTAATAAATAGTGTTGTTATAGCAAAAAAGTTGAAATAAATAGCTATCTACGTTAAAATTGATTTACAAAGAGGAGGAATATGAAATGAAATTTGAATTACCTAAATTAACATATGAATATAATGCATTGGAACCTTTCATTGACGCAAGAACAATGGAAATTCATCATACTAAGCATCATCAAGCTTATATAAATAATTTAAATGCTGCTTTAGCTAAACATGAAGGATTAAACTTAGGTCTTGAAGAAATGCTAACTGATTTAACTTTAGTTCCAGAAGATATTAGAACTGCAGTTAGAAATAATGGTGGTGGACATTTTAACCACGATTTATTTTGGACATTATTAAAAGTAAACAATGGTGCTAAACCCGCTGGAGAATTATTAAAAGATTTAGAAGCTACTTTCGGTTCTTTTGATAAATTTAAAGAAACTTTTGCAGCAGCTGCTGGTAGTAGATTTGGTAGTGGTTGGGCATTTTTAATTGTTACTAACGATAAAAAATTAGAAGTTGTTTCAACACCAAACCAAGATACACCGCTAGCACAAGGAACACCTATTTTAGCATTAGACGTTTGGGAACATGCTTATTACTTAAACTATCAAAACAGACGTCCTGATTATGTATCTGCTTTCTTCCAAGTAGTTAACTGGGATAAAGTATTAGAATTATATAACGCAGCTAAATAATAAAATATTATATTGCATTAAAAAAGCTTAGCAGATTTGCTAAGCTTTTTCTATGTTTAATCTATTTTAGTTTCTAAAACTGCATAATCGCCATCCATCCTTTGATAGACAACATTAGTTTTATCTGTTTCTTTATCCAAGAATATATAAAAATCATATCCTTGTAGTTCCATCTCTGTTATTGCTTCATCTAATGTCATTGGTGTTAGTTCAACAACTTTATTTTTAACTAGTTGTGATGCAACTAATTCTTTTTCTAATGACTCAGCATCAAACTCACTACTAAAACCATCTGCGATACCTTCTTTTTCAAAGTTAGCTTTTAACTTATCGCGATGTCTTCTAATTTGAGCAACTAATTTATCAGTTGACTTATCTATTGCTACATACATATCTTCATCTGATACTTCTGCACGAATAACTTGACCTGAAGCATATATAGTAACTTCAACTTTATGATGGTTAGAGTAGACTTTAGTAACTACTCTAATTCTATTTATAGCATCTTCATTAAATAATGACTTTACTTTCGTAAGTCTTTTTATTGCATATTCTTTAATCGCCTCTGTTGGAACGAATCCATTCTTACCAATAATTTCATACATAGCAATCATTCTCCTTTTGTTTTTTATTACATAATACTAGTAAAAATATATTTCCTAGTTTAATGTTTTGCAAATTATTATATATTAATTGATCAACTGTGTCAAAATATAGAATTATATTTTCTTGTTTGTTTT
>DUUA01000031.1 GCA_012841765.1 Acholeplasmataceae bacterium | reverse complement strand
TCTAATTCTTATATACATCATTACTTATATAATTAACAAAAGCTTCAAAAACACTTTTTGTAACAACGGCATCTTCTTTTGCCGAATGAATTTGTTTATGTTTTTTATTATAATATGTTTCATAAGCATTAAACAAACCTAAATCATCTTTTAAATTAAAGTAATCTTTATGGAGTTTTGATAAGTCAACAAAATCATTTTCATTAGTAATTGCTTTCATATTATGAATGTTATATGACATTTGTATTGCACTAATATCGTTTTTACCCCAAACAACTATTTTAGGTTGATATTTTTTAAATATTTCTAATAAAGAGTTGTAAAAATGTTTATACGGTTTAGCTTTTTCATAAAATAATTCATAATCTAAATTTAAAAAATTAATTGTTCTTTTACTTAATCTTGTTTGTTTTACAGGTAATATATATGCACTATCTTCTAATACTGTTTTACCACGATATTCAACTAAAACAAATCCATACTGAATTATTTCAGGTTTGAACTTTCTTTCCCGATACCTTGGCATTGTCATTTCTAAATCAACAATTAAATAGTAATCTTTCTTCTCTAAGAATTCTAGCATGTCTAATTTTAATGCACTATGACTGTAAATTTTTCTACGAGTTTTAAGTAATTTAACTTCATTAAAATAAGCAACTTGATATGCTTAATAATTTGCTATTTTTCTTTTTGTTTTACTTATTTCAAAGTCAACTAAAACTCCTTTGTCTAAATAATCCATAAATATTTTTGAAAGTCTTTTTGTTAAGTAAAAGGACATTTTCCTTCCATTTACAATACAAAAAAAGACATTGTTTTTGGTGTCAACACTATGAATAATTCTTTTCAAGATAACACTTCCTTTAAGTTTAATATTACATTTTTGGGAATTCCTAATTCTTTTAATTCTTCTTCGCTTGCTAACTTGATTGCTTCAATACTATTATATTTTTTAAGTAAAGATCTTTGTCTTTTAGGACCAAGCCCTTTTACTTTATCTAAGATTGATTTGCTAGCTTCTTTTTTTCTTGTTTGACGATGAAAACTAATTGCATACCGATGAACCTCATCAGATAATTGTGCTAGTAAGCGATATATGCCTTTAAAATCTTTTAGTTTTATTTCATTTCCTTCATAAATTAAAGATTCTAATTGATGTTTATTATTTTTCTTCAAACCTGCTACCTTAACATCTAAATATAAACTATCTAAGACATCTTGAGCAGCATTCAATTGACCCTTACCACCATCAACTAAAATTAAACTGGGTTTATTTAAACCTTCTTTTAAAACTCTTTGATATCTTCGATAAATAACTTCACGCATTGCTTCGTAATCGTCTTGTTTTGAATTTTTAACGTGATATTTACGGTACAATTTTTTTTCAAATCTACCATTTTTAAAAACAACCATCGCAGATATTGGAGCTGTGCCAAAAAGTTGTGAATTATCAAAGACTTCAATTAAATGATTACTTTTCAAATTTAATAGTTCTTTTAATTCATCTAATGCTTTAATTACTTCTTGTTGCTTATCTCGATATAGCATTATATGTTTTTCTAAATCAATTATAGCATTTTTATGCGCTAAATTAGCAACCTTATATTTATCACCTATTTTAGGGATAATGGCAATACTACCAAAGATTGCTTTTAATTCATTTTCATTAAATGTATTATCAAACAATAGTTCATCTGGCAAATGATTTTCGTAATATTGTGATAAATAACTTAATATAAATTCATCAGGTTTCCCAACATATGAAAATACCTTTTGGAATTGATCTATAATACTACCACTACGCATAAACAATATTTGTAAAGCTATATCTTCACCATCATAAGCTATACCAATAATATCTCTGTCTTTATAATCATTTAAGCTTATAATTTGTTTTTCAGTTGTTGTTTTTATATGTTCAATATTGTCCCTTAATGAGGCTGCTCTTTCAAACATTAAAATGTTACTATAATGTTGCATTGCTTCACTTAAATAATTAACAACTTCCTTAATATCACCTTTTAAAAATTTAGTAATAATTTTTACTTGCTCATTATAATTAAAGGCATTATTGGCTTCAATAATTTTAAAACCAATTTCTTCATAGAAATTAGGAATTGGTTCAATTCTTCCCATTGGAAATAAAAGTTGTAGTAATCTTGCTGTGTCTCTAGCGCTTTTAACATTAGGATAAGGGCCAAACAAACGCCCTTTAACTTGTTTTGTCCTAACAACTTTAATTTCCGGTGGCATTGTATTAGTAATTTCAATATATGGATATGTTTTATCATCCATAAATACAATATTATACTTTGGACGATGTTCTTTAATTAAATTTATTTCTAAGATTAAAGACTCTTGTTCACTATTTGTTACAACATATTCTAAATCTTTAATCTCTGATACTAATTTTGTTGTTTTTAAATTATGGGCACCTGTAAAGTAAGACTTAACTCGTGCTTTTAAATTTTTAGCTTTACCAACATAAATTATTTGTTCGTTACTATCTTTCATAATATAACAGCCTGGTAATATTGGCATATTATTTATTTTATCATTTAAAATCATAAGTCTTTTACGTACCCTCCTTTTAACTTCTTTTCTCTATTATTATATCACATAAAAGAAAAGACCAAATCAATGGTCTTTAAAATTTAATATGAACTTTATCGTGTAAAATTTCTTCAAGTGCAACTCCAATTGTTTTACTTGATGTTGCATCTTCTACTTCTAATTCTTCTCTGTCAATAATATGTGCAACTTTACCTGCTGCATATACTAATTTATATTTTGAATCTATTTTTTCTAATAAATCATCAATTGCTGGATAACGTAATCCTTCGCGGTTTTTTTTCATAAATTATCACTCCTCTAACATCTTCAAATAATTATGAATTGAACGTTGTGTTTTAGCATGTTCAGCTCTAATTATTGCAAATATACGATCAGCAGCATTTTTAACATCATCATTTACAACTATGTAGTCGTATTTATGTGCTAATAAAAATTCTTTTTCAGCCTTTTCTAAACGTTCTTTAATTAATTCCTCTGATTCAGTACCACGGTTTAATAAGCGATCGTATAAAGCTTTTTTCCCAGGTGGTACAATAAAGATAAACACAGCATCTTTAATTTCTTTTCTAATTTGAAGCGCACCATTAACTTCAATTTCTAAAACAACTTCAAGTCCAGCATCAAGCTTTTCTTCAACAATATCCTTAGGGGTACCATAATAATGACCAACAAATTCAGACCATTCTAAAAATTTATTTTCTTTAATTCTTTGTTCGAACTCCTCACGACTAACAAAATAATAATCAACACCATCAACTTCTCCCGGTCTTGGTTTTCTAGTAGTCATTGATACCGAATAAATTAAATCATGATTAGGAATTTCAAATAGGGCACGACGAACCGTTCCTTTACCAACTCCAGATGGTCCTGAAATTACTATCAATAATCCTCTTTCGTTCAGTTTCATTGTCGCATCTCCCTTTTATCATTTATATTATTAT
>DUUA01000030.1 GCA_012841765.1 Acholeplasmataceae bacterium | reverse complement strand
ATAAAATCCATTACTTTATAAAAAAATAACAAATTTTAATATTTAAAAATTATACGATTAATCACTCCTATGAGGTTAGCTGACGGGTTCAGGACATTAAGTATCCTTACAAAGTAATTGATTCACCCCAAAAATTGGTTCCCCCACTCCGCATAGATTCGGAGATTTCATTAAATTAATTATATCATAACAGAAATAATAGTCAATTAGAAAGTGTTTTTATGATTATAAAAATTGACAATTATATATTAATAAGTGTATACTATAATAAATATTAAGGTTATCCTTAAAATTTAAAAAGGAGATTGAATATATGAAGAAATATATGATGATGTTTATTATGTTGTTATTTACATTTATTTTAACAGCATGCGGAGGGTTTTATGAATATGTTGAAGGTAAAGTTAATATTGTTGCTACAACAACTATGTTAGGTGATTTATCTAAACAAATTGGTGGCGATAAAGTCGCAGTAACTACTTTAATGGGAGTAGGGGTAGACCCACATTCATATGCTGCAAAAGCGAGTGATACTAATGCTTTAACTAAAAGTGATTTTATTGTTTATGGTGGTTTGCACTTAGAAGGTAAAATGGTAGACGTTTTAGATCAGCTTAGTAATGAAAAAGCAAGCCTAAATTCAGGAATGGCTTTAATTTCAAGCGGAGGTAGTCTACTTTATGATAGTAAAGGCAATACCGATCCTCATATTTGGTTTAATGTTGAAAACTGGATTGTTGTTGCTGAAAGCTTAGTAGAAAAATTATCGGAATATGATGCTGACAATGCTGAATATTATTTAACTAGAGGCAATAAATATATTAAAGAATTACAAGATTTAAATGAATGGATAATTTCTCAAGTGCAAGAGTTAGAAGAAGATAAACGAATTTTAGTTACTGCGCATGATGCTTTTCAATACTTTGCAGATGCATATGGATTCCAAGTAGAAGCGATACAAGGTATCTCTACTGAAAGTGAGGCATCTATTTCAAATATTAATAATTTAGTTGATTTAGTTATTGAGAAAAATGTAAAGGCTATTTTTGTTGAAAACTCTGTTCCTCAAAAAACAATAGATTCTGTTATAGCATCTTCTAAAAGTAGAAATTATACTTTAGAAATTGGTGGGGAGTTATACTCTGATTCCCTTGGGAATGGAATTGATGCTGAATACATCCAAGCTGTAAAAACGAACGTTTCTACAATTGTTAATGCTTTAAAGTAAGTGAAAGGAAAAAAATTTATGTATGAAGAATATATTAAAGTTGAAGATTTAACTGTTTCTTATGATTTAAAACCTGTATTATGGGATATTGATTTAAATATACCTAAAGGCGTATTAATGGCAATTATTGGTCCAAATGGAGCCGGAAAATCAACTTTGATTAAAACAATGTTAGGTTTATTAAAACCTGTTTCTGGAGAAGTTACTTTTAATAAAGAACCTTATGAAAAAATTCAAAAACAAGTATCTTATGTTCCCCAAAGAGGAACAGTAGATTGGGATTTCCCTATTAGTGTTTATGATGTTGTTTTAATGGGAAGATATGGGTATGCTGGTTGGTTTAAACGAATATCTAAGAATGATAAGAAAATTACCTTGGAAGCATTGGAAAAAGTTGGCATGACGCCTTACAAAAATAGACAAATTTCTGAACTTTCTGGCGGACAACAACAAAGAGTGTTCCTTGCAAGAGCACTTGCTCAAGAAGCAGAGATTTATTTTATGGATGAACCATTTCAAGGAGTAGATGCAAAAACAGAAAAAGCTATTGTAGAATTATTAAAAGAATTAAAAAGACAAAATAAAACTGTTATAGTAGTACATCACGATTTAGAAACCGTTCCCCAATATTTTGATTGGGTAACGCTACTTAATGTTAAGGTTGTAGCAACAGGACCAATCAAAGAAGTTTTTACAGAGGAAAACTTAATTGCTACTTACAGTGTAAGTAAAATTGATGCAGCAAGGGAAATTAAATATGTGGGCTGAAATACTTTCTAGTTACACGGTTCGCATTGTCCTCATGGGGACTGTTTTACTAGGTATTGTTGGAGGAATCATAGGAGTATTTCTAACATTAAAAAAACAATCATTAGTTGGAGATGCTTTATCTCATAGTGCTTTACCAGGTGTAGTTTTAGCATATATTATAACGCAAAGATCTACTTTGTTTGTTTCTGTTATTGGAGCAATTTTGGCATCTGTATTTGCCTTATATTTAATGAATATTATTAAGAAATACAGTAAAATAAAAAATGATGCAATACTTGCGATAATTTTATCAGGGTTTTTTGGTTTTGGTCAAGTATTGCTATCAATCATTAGAGATACAGCAGGGCAAGATCAAGCACGTTTAAATACATTTATTTTTGGGCAAGCAGCGACAATGTCTATTCAAGATATAATTTTTTTAGTGATTATATTAACTGTTGTTTTAATTTTGGTGCTGATGTTTTGGAGACATATTAAGATTTTTATCTTTAACCGAGAATTTTATCAAAGCCTAGGATTTTCTGGGAAATTAATTAATGTCATTTTAAATGCATTAGTAGTTTTAGTTGTTGTTTCAGGAATTCAAACTGTTGGAGTAATATTGATGAGTGCTTTATTAATAGCTCCAGGTGTAGCTGCTAGATTATGGAGTAATAGGCTTGGAATTAATGTTATTTTAGCTGCTTTCTTTGGAGCAATATCAGGATTTTTAGGAACAATATTTGGCCTGGATATGGCTACTGGTCCAGTTATTGTTATTTTTGTTACTAGTATTGTAATTTTATCATTATTATTTGCACCGAAAAGTGGATTTATTTGGTCAAAGATTGCTGAAAGAATACATAAATATCAAATAAATAAATACCATGGCTTAATTCATTTTTTTGAAACGGGTACAATTGATGAAATCCCTAAAGAATCTTTAGATTTTTTGGTTGAAAAAGGGTTTTTTAATATTGAAAATGAGGTATATGATTTAACACCTAGGGGAAAAGACAAAGTGTATTCGATAATGGCAGGTGAGTTTAAATGGATTTAGGAATTTTATTAATTTTAATTTTCACTGCAATTGCTACTTCGGTATTAGGAGTTTTTCTTGTTTTAAGAAAAATGTCAATGATGGTTGATTCAATTTCTCATACTGTTTTACTAGGAATTGTCATTGCTTTTATTTTTGTTAAAGACTTATCTTCTCCATTGTTAATTATTGGAGCAGCATTAATGGGTATTATCACTGTTTTTTTAACTGAACTTTTAGTAAAATCAAAAAAAGCAAGTGAGGATAGTGCCACTGGCTTAGTGTTTCCATTGTTATTTAGTATAGCAATTATTATTATTTCTTCATCGTTTAAAGATATTCATTTAGATATTGATGTAGTTTTACTTGGGAAAATAGAATTAGCTCCATTTGATAAGCTATATATTAAAGGAGTATCAATTGGACCTAAGCTATTATATATTATGTTAGTCGTGATGATTATTAATTTATTATTTATAAAACTATTTTTCAAAGAGTTAAAAATTATTAGTTTTGATGCTGCTTTAGCAGCTACATTAGGATTTGCACCATTTATAATTCATTATATATTAATGACTTTAGTTTCATTAACTGCTGTTGCAGCATTTAATGCTGTTGGTTCAATATTAGTTATTGCTTTAATGATTGGACCACCTGCTACAGCTTTATTATTTAGTAAAGATTTGAAAAAAATGTTAGTTGTATCAATAATAATTGGTATTATAAATAGTGTTTTAGGATATGTTTTTGCTCTTTTAGTAGATGTAAATATATCAGGAATGATTGCAACTGTTACTTTAATTATGTTTTTCTTAGTACTTGTCTTTGAACCCAAAAATGGGATAGTTACTACTATTATTAAAAGACAGCGTTTAAAAGATGATTTTACATTTTTAATTTTAGTTTTTCATGTGTTTAATCATGCTGGGGATGAATCAGAGATTAAATGTGAAAATATTCAAAAAGAGTTAAAATGGACTAAAAATATTTGTAAGAAGCAAATTGATAAGGGGTTGGAATTAGGATATTTTAAAATCGAAAATAATTTAGTCCACCTAACTGAAATCGGTACTGATTTTTATAATCTCAAAGCCAATGAACTTAAAGTTTAAGTGGAGGTAACTTATGCATAGAGGAGAAGAAGACTATATTAAATATATATATAAGCTAACAATTGAAGCAAATAAAGATCTTGTAAAAAATAGTGACCTTTCAGAATTGTTTGGGTTTACTAATCAAAGCGTTAATGAAATGGTTAAACGTTTAGCAAAAAAGAAATTAGTTGATTTTATTCCTTATAAAGGGGTAAAACTAACAAATAAAGGGATAGAAGAAGCGAAACGTCTTGTCCGTAATCATAGTTTATGGGAAGTTTTTTTGGTTGAAAAATTAGGTTATTCTTGGGAAGAAGTTCACAAAGAAGCAGAGGGTTTAGAACATGTTGGAACTAATCAACTTATTGAGAGGTTATATAATTTCTTAGATAAACCTGATTATTGTGTTCATGGTAATGCAATCCCTCGTCTTGATGGGACAATAGCAACAACATATAATTTATCTTTAGATGATGCTAAAAAGAATGATTCATTCATAATAAAACGAGTAATTGATCATCCTAATTTATTAAAATATTTAAAAGATAATAGTTTAGAATTGCATAAAGTTGTTAAGGTAATTGAAAAAGATGAATTTAATGGATATTTAAAAATAAGTTTTGAATTAAAAGAGTTAGATATTCCATTTATTGTTGCTGAAAAAATTTTCGGAGAAATTATTTAATAAAATATTATAATATTTAAAAAGGAATGATTTTAAAATCATTCCTTTTATTTTTTAAATTAATTTTTTATACCGTTTAATAAATATTTTTTTAATAACTGATGTAAGTAATATATAAACTACTGTTATTCCAATTAGCCAATAATAGAATTCAAATGGTACTTTCATTAAATTCATTTTAGTTCCAATAGAAGTATAAGGAAGAGCTATTATTAAAGCTGAGCCAATTAATCCTGATAGCATTAAAGACCAAGATGCGCTTGTTTTTAAAAAAGGTGTTTTTTCAGATCTAATAAGATGGATTATTAATGTTTGACTTATCATTGATAAAACAAACCATCCAGCATGGAACATCATTATAAATTGTGCTTGTTGGCCGACATTTAAAACACTAAATGCCGTTCCTCCAAATTCTTTTGGTAATAAATACCAAAACAATACACCAAAAGTTACAACATCCAAGATACTTGATATAGGACCAAACCATAGCATAAATTTTCTAATACTTTTTGTTTCCCAAGGAAGTGGAGCTTTTATTTGTTCTTTATCAACATTGTCCCAAGGAATTGTTAAACAAGAAATATCATAAACTAAATTCAATATCAATATATGAAGAGGAAGCATTGGCAAAAATGGTAAAAAGATACTAGCTATTAATACACTAAACATGTTTCCAAAATTTGAACTAGCAGTAATCTTTATATATTTTAGCATATTTAAATATACAGTTCTACTTTCAACAACACTATCATATAAGACATTTAAATCTTTTCTAAGGAGAATAACAGGAGCAGTTTCTTTTGCAATATCAACAGCATCATGAACTGAGATCCCCACATCAGCAACTTTCATTGCTGGAGCATCATTAATCCCATCTCCAAGAAAGCCAACTACATGTCCCATGTTTTTCATAATCATAACAAGCCTTGCTTTTTGATTGGGGGCTAATTTTGCAAATATATGAGTTTTCATAACAATGCTTTCAATTTCCTCATCAGTCATTTTATCCATTTGTGACCCTAAAAGAACATATGATGTATCAATATTTAAACGTCTTGCAATTTCTGTTGTGACACGCTCATTGTCACCTGTTAAAACTTTGACATTTATCCCCAGTTTTTCTAAGGATTTTATGGCTTCTTCAGAACTTTCTTTAATTGGGTCTAAAAAACTTAAATAGCCAATTAGAACCATATCAGATTCATCTTCTACAGTACAAGTTTTATTTAGAGATTGACTTGTCTTTTGAGAAACCGCAATTACACGCATTCCTTTATCATTTAAAGTATTAACTTGTGCAGTTACCATTTTCTTTAATTCATTAGTTAAAGGAACAACTTTACCATCATACTCAACAAATGAGCTTATTGAAAGCATTTCTTCAACAGCTCCTTTAGTAATTAATTGGACTTTATCTAGTTTGTCTTGAATTACTACACTCATTCTTTTCCTTTTGAAATCAAAAGGAATTTCATCAATTTTTATAAAGTTTTCTTCAAGATTTTGTAAAGTTGGTTCAATACTTTTTAGACTATCAGTTTTATCAATAATAGAATTATCTATTAGGTTTCTTAATCCTGTTTGATAATAACTATTTAAGAAAGCATGTCTTAATACTCTGATGTCAGATTTTCCCTGAAGATTATGGTGATTTTCAACCACAATTATATTTTTTGTTAGTGTTCCAGTTTTATCGGTGCATAATATATCCATTGCTCCCATATTTTGAATGCCAGAAAGTTCTTTAAAAATAACTTCCTTTTTAGACATAGTGACTGCACCTTTAGAAAGAGAAGTCGTTACAATCATTGGAAGCATTTCTGGTGTCAGTCCAACAGCAATACTTAAAGCAAATAAAATTGAACCTAACCAATCATTTTTCAAAAAACCATTTATTAGCAAGACAAATGGAACCATAACAATCATGAATCTAATTAAGAGCCATGAAACAGATGATATTCCCTTTTCAAAAGAAGTTTTTTCTTCTTTTTTTGTTACAGTTTTACTGATATCACCAAATATTGTATCTTCCCCAACTACAATCGATAATGCAATTCCGGCACCACTAATTACATTAGTTCCCATGAAAGCTAAATTATCACGATCAAGTAAAGTAGAATTAGGATCAGTCGTATTTATAAACTTTTCAACATGATGACTTTCTCCAGTTAGACTCGATTCAGAAATAAATAAATCTTTTGCAAAAATAATCCGGGAATCAGAAGGAATTAAGTCTCCTGCGGCTAGCATAATTATGTCTCCAACAACGACATCTTCTAAAGGCCTTTCTTTAGTAATACCATTTCTTTTAATTGCTGTGGTAATATCAATCATTTGCGTTAAAGAAGAAACAGCGCGTTGACTTTTTGCTTCTTGATAAACTTTTAGAAAAACACTAATGGCAACCATTGCTAAAATAATGATTACTGTAGAAAAATCTTTATTTGTTCCTTTTGGAATAATGACATCAATAATAAGGGATACAGTTGCAAGTATCAACAATATTACTACAAATGGATCTAATAAAGCCTTTATTATTCTTACAAAGATAGTTGTTCTTTTAGGGGGACTAAATTCGTTTCTGCCATATTTTGTTCTATTTGTAGAAATAATTTTTTCATCGTTGATGCCATTATAAGTAGTGTTATACAATTTCATTAAATCTTCGATAGATAGGGTTGAGGATTCTAAAAATCTTGTATTAGCGTTTTTAATATTCATGTTAGTAGTTATCTCCTTTTATTATTTTTTTCTTGATTATATATTCAATTATACTTTATATAAATTATAAGTCAATTAATCAAAGATATTGACATTAATCAAAGATTAAATCATTTTAATTAAAATCAGATTTTAGTGTTTTTCCCCTTAAAAATATTTACTTTTGATTAAAAAAAGAGTATAATTATGTTTGAGATTAGGAGATAACTAAACATGAATATTTATTTTTTAGAAACAGAAGGATCTATGTTTGATAGTTACCATTTAGGATATATTTTTATTTCGTTATTTTTTACAGTGTTTTTCTTAGTTATTGGGAAAAAATTCATTAAAAAGCAAAAATATAAAGATATATATTTAAAATTTTGGGCAGTATTGACTGTTTTTTTACATTTAAGTCCATTGTGGATAGCACATTTAAAAGGTGAAACAGCAGTAGCTGTTGATAATATGTTATTTCCCATTTATTTTTGTAATCTAACAATGTATTTTCTTATGTTAGTTTCTTTATGGGGAAATAAAGAAACTATTATTTTTAAGTATTTAGCGATTATAGCTGGTTATGCTGGAGTGTTTGGTGCTTTGATTTCTTTATTTTACCCAGATTATTATTTAGGTGCTAGTTCAATGTTTGAATGGGGAGTTTTTAAAAGCATGTTAAGCCATAGTACAATGCTAATTGGTTCGCTATATTTATTTGTTGGAAATTACTTCAAAACTGAATTTAAAAATTCTTATGTTTTTGGAGTCGGATTATTGTTTTATGGATTTATAGGAATAATTGTTAATAAAATATTTGCTGCAGCTAATTTAAATCCACGTAATGCAATGTATCTTCAAGGACCACCTATTCCTGAAGTACCGATTTTAAATGCATACACTATTGCAATTTTAATGTTTTTATTAACAATGTTAATTGGATTTTTATTAAATAATGGGTTAAAAAAATCAAGTGAAAAAATTAAATATCATCTAATGTTTGTAAAAAAGAAAACTTAACAATAAAAGCGCCATTAATATGACGCTTTTTATATTGAAATTTTAGTTTGAAAATGATTATTTTAGAGAGTATAATATATATGAAGAGAAACTTATTCAAAAAGGAGGTGTTTATATTTGGAAATGACTGCTTATATAAAAAAAGATGATGGGCCAGGTTTTACTAAAATTAAAAAACCAATTCCTGATGAATTATTACCTAATGAAGTATTGATTAAAGTACTTGCTACATCTATTTGCGGCACTGATGTTCATATTTATAAATGGGATAAATGGAGTCAAAAACGAATTAAAAGGCCATTAGTTGTGGGACACGAGTTTTCTGGAGAAGTTATTAAAATTGGAAGTAAAGTGAATAATGTTAAATTTGGGGATATTGTTTCTGCGGAAACACATATTGTTTGTGGCAAATGTGAATTTTGTCAAAGAGGAGAATTTCATATTTGTGAAAACACCAAAATTATTGGTGTTGATGTTGATGGCTGTTTTGCGGAATATGCAAGAATGCCTTCTACAAACCTAATAGTAGATAAAACAGGTACTAGTCCTAAATATTTATCAATTCAAGAACCTTTGGGAAATGCAGTTCATACAATGATGCATTTTGAAATAAAAAATAAAACAGTTGCTGTTGTTGGTTGTGGTCCAATTGGTTTAATGGGAGTCAATATTGCAAAAGCAGTTGGTGCTAAAAAAATAATTTCAATCGAATTAAATGACTATCGAATAAAACTTGCAAAAGAATTAGGCGCGGATGTTGTTATTAACCCCTTAAAAGAAGATGTTATTATCCGTGTACTTGAAGAAACAAGTGGAAAAGGTGTTGATGTTGTTTGTGATTTTTCAGGCAATAAAGAAGCAATTGAATTTGCATTTAAATATTTAAAACCAGGCGGAAAAATTTCAATTTTAGGCATTGGTGATGAAAATATTGAAATTGATTTTTCTAATGACATTGTTTTTAAAGGCATTAGTGTTTATGGAGTTGTTGGCAGAAAAATGTATGAAACTTGGAATCAAGTTAAAGAATTAATTGCAAGCAATAAACTAGATTTAGAAAAAATAATTACCCACTTTTATAAATTAGAGGAGATGAATGAAGCAATGGCTAAAATGATATCTGGGAATAGTGGTAAAGTTGTTTTGATACCTTAAAAGGAGGTTTTATGTCTACTTTAGATAAAAAGATACAAGAGTTAAAAGATTTAGGAGTATATAGAAAATTACCAGTTAATCAAGGTCCTTGTGATGCAGTAATCAGATTTAATAATAAAGATGTTATTAATTTATCTTCAAATAATTATTTAGGTTTTGCTAATCATCCTAGACTTAAAAAAGCTGCAAAAGAAGCGATTGACAAATACGGTGTTGGTGCTGGAGCAGTTAGAACAATTGTTGGAAACATGGATATTCATGAAAAATTAGATAAGGTAATTGCTGAATTCAAACACGAAGAAGCAGCAATAGCTTTTCAAGCTGGATTTCTTTGTAATTCAGGAGCAATTCAAGCAATAACTGATGCTGATGATTTAATTATTTCTGATGAATTAAATCATGCTTCTATTATTGATGGTGTTAGATTGTCAAAAGCAGCAAGAGCAGTTTATAAACATTCAGATATGAATGCTTTAGAAAAAATATTAATTGAAAAAAGGAATTTACATAAAGATGTTTTAATAATTACAGATGGAGTGTTTTCAATGGATGGAGACATTGCAAATTTACCAGAAATTGTTCGTCTTGCTAAAAAATATAAAGCAATGACCTATGTAGATGATGCACATGGTTCTGGTGTTTTAGGTAAATCTGGAAGAGGTACAGTTGACCATTTTGGATTAAATGGTCAAGTGGATTTTATAATTGGTACTTTATCTAAGGCTATAGGTGTAGTTGGTGGCTATGTTTGTGGTTCTAAAGCATCTAGAGATTGGTTGCTTCACCGTGGCCGACCTCTATTGTTCTCGACAGCAATGATGCCTAGTGCAGCAGCTGCAATAATAGAAGCTTTTAAAATGCTAGAAGAATCTAGTGAATATACAGATAAGCTATGGGAAAATGCTAAATATTTCAAAGATGAATTAATTAAAAAAGGTTTTGATCTAGGAATAAGTCAAACTCCAATCACGCCGATAATGGTTGGTGATGAAGCAAAAACAATTAAGTTTTCTAAAGAACTACTAAATAGAGGAGTATATGTTTCCGGTATTGTTTTTCCGACTGTGCAAGAAGGAAAAGGAAGAATAAGATGCATGGTATCCGCCCTCCATACAAAAGAAATGTTGAAAAAAGCTATTGATATTATTTATGAAACTGCAAAAGAAATGGAAATTGTAGAATAAAACTAAAACTTTAATTATAGTCATAAGAAAATAATTCTTATGACTTTTTATTTAGAGAATAAATACGAATAAACTTTTTCAAAAGTGAATAATATGGTATAATTTTGATAGTGTAAGAGAAGATATTTATATAAAACAAAAATAAAAGGAGAAAAAAAGTGAAAAAAAGTAAAACTTATATTTGCATTGATTTTAAAACTTTTTTTGCTTCTGTAGAATGTGTAGAAAGAGGACTTGATCCATTTAAAACTAATTTGGTGGTAGCTGATCCTTCAAGGGGAAATGGAGCTATTTGTTTAGCAGTATCTCCAAGAATGAAAGAAATCGGAGTAAAGAATCGCTGTAGAATATATGAAATCCCTAATAATATTAAATATATTACTGCACTTCCTAGAATGAAAAAATATATTGAATATGCAGCTAATATTTATGCAATATATTTGAAATATATTGCTAAAGAAGATATTCATGTGTATTCAATTGATGAATCTTTTATGGATGTTACAAAGTATTTACCAATGTATAAATTAACTGCAGAACAATTAGCACAAAATATTCTTAATGATGTTTTAAAAAATACTGGTATTAGTGCATCTGTTGGTATAGGAACAAATATGTTTCTTACGAAAATAGCATTAGATATTCTTGCAAAACATTCTCTTAATAATATTGCTTATTTAGATGAACAATTATATAAAGATAAATTATGGAATCACAGACCAATAACTGATTTTTGGCAAATAGGCAGAGGAATATCTACAAGATTAGAAAAATACAATATTTTTGATATGGAAGGAATAACAAAGATTAATCAAGAAATTCTTTACAAGGAATTTGGAATAAATGCTGAATATTTAATTGACCATGCATGGGGAAAGGAACCCTGTACAATCGCGCAAATAAAAGCTTATCAACCAGTTGCAAATTCTCTTTCAACAAATCAAGTCTTATTCAAAGATTATAATTTTAATCAAACATTTTTAGTGTTAAAAGAAATGGTTGATTTAATGTGTTTGCAATTAGTTGATAAAAATCTTGTTAGTGATAAAATTAGTCTTTCAATCGGTTATTCAAAAGATATTATAAAAAGCAGTGGTGGAACCGTAAAAATGACTGTCAGAACAAATAGTCATTTGTTAATATTACCTTATTTTATTGATTTATTTAATAAAACTACTAGTAAAAAACATTTTATTAGAACAATAGGAATTGGTTTCAATAATGTAGTTAGTGATGAATACGAACAATTTGATCTATTTACAGATTATAAAAGTGTAGAAAAAGAGAAAAGAATTCAAAATACAATAAATTTAATTAAAAATAGATATGGTAAAAATTCTATTGTAAAGGCTATAGATTTAGATGAGGATGCTACTACAATTAAAAGAAATAAACTTGTAGGGGGTCATAATGCAGAATAAAAAGAAAGTTGATAGAGCTAAACAGTTTTTGCCTTTTGATGCCTTAAAAGGATTTAGAGAAGCGTTAAGAGAAAAGGAAAAGATTATTGTTTCTAAAATAATCTTATCAAAAGAAGAAGCGGAGATTTTATCGAAAAAAATACTCCAAATTAAAAAAAATGAAATTATTACAGTTATTTATTATAATGATGGTTCTTATATAGAACTTGAAGGAATGGTTTCAAAAGTTGATTTTCATTATAAAAGTGTTACAATTGTAAAGACAGAAATTTTATTTTCGGATTTATTAGATGTTCAAGGTAAATGTATAGTTGATTTAGAAAATAAATTTTTCTAGCAAATTAGAGAGGTGTCATAATGACTAAAGAGGAAAAAAAGAAATATAAGACGGAACTGAAAAGATTAAATGGTAGAGTAGACAAATATAAAGAATATATGGAAGAAAATTATATTGAAGTAGATGCAAAAGAAGTAATGAATAAAAACACAATTACTGATGCTATTGATGGTATGGAAGAAGATAATAAATATATTCCTTTTAAATATGACCTTGATATATATGTAACGAATTGTCCGCAAATACAAGAAGAAATTGTTAAAAATAAAATAGAGCAACAAATTGTTGCTAGGCTTTATGAAATCAAATTAGCCTTAAGAATATTTTATAAAAAGATAATTTTACTTTTTGCTTTAGGATTAATTTTTTTAGGTTTTAATGTTTATATGCACTATATTGATTTTAACGTTTTTATTCTTGAAGAAATAGCATCTATTGGTAGTTGGGTATTTATGTGGACTACAGTTGAAAAACTATTTTTTGATAGACATGATTTAAAACGTAAGCAATATATGATAGAAAGATTATTCTTTTCTAAATATGTAATTATGGAAGGAAAAGATATTTAAAGTATTTAAGACTTATCAAAATAATGGTAAGTCTTTTTAAGTGTAAATTGATTATCAATAATATATATGATAAAATAATAAAAAGAAATAAAGTAGGTGTAATATGAAAAAAGAATATAATGATAAAAATGGCAAATATAGTATCTATATAGAAAGAGAGATTAAAACTTTGAATGTAGTTATTAAGGAGTGTAAAAATAAGGAAGCTATTTTAAATGAAATTTATAAAATAGCTGATGAGTATGCTATTCAAAGTATTAAAGTTGGCGATAACACGGAAGTTTTTTTCGGTAATAGAAAAGAAGATTATCAAATTAATAGATACGTTATTTCCAATCCTAAAAAAGTTGTTAAAGATTATTCGCATGAGATAGTAACTAAAAATAATGCCTTACTATATATTGACATTACAAATGCTGCTACTAAAAATATAGATAATATGAGTTATGTTGATAATGAAGAAGTAAATAAATTTTTAGGGAAAAAGGATTGTACAATAGGGTTCATTAATTATAAGAATAATATCATTGGGACATTTATTATTGATGGCGCTTGTATAAAATCATTTTGCATAACACCAGAACATCGGGGTAAAAAATTATCATTAAATGCATTATATTACATTATGAATTTATCTAGTAGTGACGGTATTTATTTGTATTGTAGTACAAGAAATCATGCTGCAATGAATTTATATAAAAAAGCAGGATTTAAGTTAAGTGTGGAGAATAAAACTAATAAGTTTTATGTATTAAGATAGAAATGGAAATTAATAAATATCATTTACAAAATAGATGGAAGCTTGATAATAAAAGGTTAATTTATTATGGACTGCGAAATAAAGAGAATTTATTTAATAATACATTTAAACTTAATAATAAACAAATTGTGATAATAAAAGAACTACCGAAGGTTTTAAATAATAAAGAATTAAAAATTGTGAAAAAAATTTTGGGAGAGAGTATTGTTTTAGAAAAGGATTTGAAAATTATTCCTAAATCTTTTGACGATGCACAGTTTTGTACAAACTGTGTTGCAAATGATTTTATGATTCCAGGATTAGAGTTTGACGAAATGGGTAATTGTCCAATGTGCCAAACTAAAGATGATGTGAAGGACTTAAAAAGCATTCTTCCAATTATGAATATTATTCCTAAATCTAAAAAATCTCGTTTTGATATTGGTTTATTTTTTACGGGTGGCAAAGATTCAACTTTCTTGTTACATTATTTATCAGTTGTTTTAGATTTAAAAGTATTAGCGATGACTTGGGAAATACCTTTTATGTCAGTAAACTCTTTAAAAAGTATTGAGAATGCTAAAAAGAAATTAAAAAATGTTGAATTTATTAGTCGTAAAATTAATGAGCAAGATTTAATTAAATTTTATAATAAATTGTATAGTTTAAGTGGTAATACTTGTGCTTGTCCATCCCTTGCTTATGTAATGTTTTATTCAGATTTGGTTGATAATAAAGTTCCTTATTTTGTTGCTGGAAACGAACCAGTACAAATGCTTGGATTGTATTATAATCATTTAGCTCCAAAATTAGCTTATACATTTTCAAATAATAAATTATTAAATTTCATGATTAATGTTGGAAGGATAATAACTTTTCATCCCCCTTTTAAAAAAGGACAGATGCAGACTTTAGCAACTATGAAACAACTTGCTTATAGTGATAATATATTTAAAAAAATATCAGGTTATTCCAGTGATTTAATTAGTAATGTTGTAACTTCAATTAAAGAAATTAAACATATAACTATTCCCCTTAAAAGAAGTATTAGGAGATCTTCATGGAGTGGAAACATTCCAGCTTTTATTCATATTGATTTTAATGATATTTCGGATGGTAATTTTAATTGGAAAAATGCTAAAAAAACTATTGAAGATGAATGTGGTTGGGTTGGACCTAGCGATAGTGAAAAGAGTTTACATACTAGTTGTAATATAGAGAAATGCAAAGAATATTCGCAATTCACTAGATTTTATAATATGGAAAGCACAATGATTCCTTTTAGTGCTTTAGAGATAGCTCTTGCAAGTAGTAATAAACATATTTCAATAGAGGATGCAGTTAAAGAAATGAAAGAATCACTTGGGTTTTCACTAAAAGAAATTCCTGAATGTAAGATTATGAAATCATATTTAAAAAATAAAAATATTGTTAATGGTATTGTTTACTTTTCAGCCTCGAAAGAAACAAAAAGCATTGCTAAGTATTTTAGAGAAAAGACAAATTATCAATTAATAGATTTAACAAGTTATCAAGATAGAAATAGTTTTGATTATACAATAAATTTCAATAATCTTGTATTATGTTTTCCTGTTTACTCGCAAAATATACCGGAACCAGTAAATGAGATTCTTGCTAATATTAAATCAAGAAATACTGTTTTAATTGCTACATACGGAAAGATGGGGACAGGAAATGTTTTGTATGAAGCAGCTAAATATTTTGAAAATATTATCGGCGCTGCATATGTTCCAACAAAACATACCTATTTAGAAAACGAGAGATTCAATGATTTTCAGAAATTAGATTCTCTAGTTAATAGAATCTTATCTAAAGATAAGATAAAAATATCTATACCTGAAAGAAAAAAGTCATTTTTAGCAAATATTTCTCCAAAAAAAAGAAGTCAATTAAGTGTTTTAATAACAGTAAATGATAACTGTATTGAATGTGGGATTTGCACAAAAGTTTGTCCGACCAAATCAATTATTAATGGCCACATAGATAATACATGTATTAGATGCTTAAGATGTGTAAATGAATGTCCGAGTAAAGCTTTAGACGTTAAATATTCATATCCTCTACGCAAATACTTACAGACTGAAAAGATTAATGAATTAATTATTTACTAAGAGAAAAAACTAACATTATTATTATGTTAGTTTTTTATTAGACTGATTAGTACCTTTATTGACAAAATATTTATAAAGTATATAATAAAATTGTATATGGCATATGTCATAAATCTTTAAATGTGAGAAAGGAATACATATGATAATAAAATGTTTGACTGATAATATAGCATATAAAGAAAGCTTTTTAAGTGAGCATGGTTTAAGTATTTATTTTGAAGTGAATAATAAAAAAATCTTGTTTGACACTGGAGCTACTGATGTATTTATTAAGAATTCTAAGCAGTTAAAGGTTGAATTAAAAGATGTTGATTTTTTGATTATTTCGCATGGTCATTATGACCATGGTGGAGGACTAGAAGAATTTTTAAATATTAATAGCAAAGCTAAAATTTACATTCAAAAAACTGCCTTTAATGATTTTTATTCATTACAAGAAGATAATACAACACGCTATATTGGCTTAGATAAATCATTTCTTAATAATGAGAGATTTATCTTAATTGACAATGAATTTGAAATTAACAATTTTTTAACAATATTTTCAAAAGTATCTGAGAAAGTATTATTTCCTTCAGGTAATAAACATTTGTTAGTTTATAAAAATCATCAATTAGAACAAGATGGCTTTACTCATGAGCAATATTTAATAGTAAAGGAAAAGGATAAGGTTGTATTAGTTACTGGTTGTTCTCATAAAGGAATCATTAATATTATTAATGAATGCAAAAAAACATATAAATTAGAAATTGATTATGTTATTGGTGGCTTTCATTTGTTTAGCCATTCTAAATCTATTTCTGAAGAAGAGAGTATTATAAAAGAATATTCTTCTATTCTATTAGAAAATGATATTATATATTATACATGTCACTGTACTGGAGAAGAAGCTTATAAACTGTTAAAGAAGAATATGGGTAAGAAAATTAATTATTTATCTTCTGGAATGGATATTAAACTTTAATTATAATTGTTTGAAAGATTAAATAAAAATGAGGAGGAAAATATGTTTAAAATAGCTGTAGCATGTGAAAAAAACTTGATAGTAAAGCATTATAGTAAATGTTTAAATTT
>DUUA01000029.1 GCA_012841765.1 Acholeplasmataceae bacterium | reverse complement strand
TTTAAACAGTAATACAAAAACTAATAAATATAATTATAAAAATAGTGACAAATATTTAATTGATAAGTATGATTATATTACTAAAGATGTTAAAGTAGGAATAGGTAAGCACCAAATTACTTTTGGTGATTTAGGCTTTTTAGTAATTGAAGGACCAAATACAATTAAAGTTAAAACGCCAAAACAGTTGCATGTTAGTATAATTGAGGCTTATTTAAAATGATTTATCTAATTAGTGATGATGTCTACAAAAAATTAAGCAAACATCCCAAAAGATTATTTCATGTTAATAGTGTCGCACTAACTGCGGTTAGTTTAGCTAAAATCTACCAAATTGATTTTAAAAAAACTTATATTGCAGCGATAATGCATGATTATGCAAAATATGAAAACGATGATTTTTACAATCATTATATTAGTGAAGAATTAATTAATAAATATCAAACAACTAAAGTGTTATATCATAGTATTGCAGCAGCAAACTATGCTAAAATACATTATAATATTGATGAAGACATTTATAATGCAATTTATAATCATGTCTTTGGCAGACCTAATATGAGCGTTTTAGAGAAAATCATCTTTGTAAGTGATTCAATATATTTTACTGGTAAAGATCACACAATACACTTATACGATATAGCATTAAAAGACCTTAATCAGGCGGTAATTGAAGCTATTAGACTTACTGCCGATTCACTTAACAAAAGAGGCTTAAACCTCCATTTAGAACAAATAGAAACTATGAATTATTATATGAAGGAGTAACAATGAAGAAAATAAATCAAATTATTGAAGTTTTAGAACAAGTAAATGCTAAAGATATTAAAGCATTTGATAATGAAGATAAATCACCATTTTTTCAATATGTAATTATTGCAACCGTTAGTGACCGTCAGGCTAATGCTGCAGTAGGGCATTTTAAAAAGTTAAATTTAGCTGAAATGAAAAACGTTGAAGGAACTGGTAGTAGTGGTTGGGTATTAGTTGATAGCAGTGATATTATTATTCATTTATTTACTAAAGAACAACGTGAATACTTTGCTTTTGATCAAAGATTTTTAGGAGTTAAACAAATTAACTAATGTTTGTTAAATTATACGCAAAAGAAATGTATGATGTTGATTATCATCAAATATTTCTTTTTTTAACAAAATATATAAATAAAAATGATGATATATTAGATGCTGGTATGGGTCCAGGTTATTTATTAAAAGAGTTTTTGATAAATGATTACTTAAATATCATTGGTGTAGATAATGATGAAGCAATGATTAATTATGCATATAATGAGTTGAATTTATATGGTAAAGCATTTCTACATGATTTAAATGAAGAAATCAATGTTAAATTTGATGCAGTTATTAGTGTTTTTGATGTTGTAAACTACTTTCAAGATTTCACATTATTTTTTAAAAATGTCTATAACGCATTAAATAAAGATGGAGTTTTTATTTTTGATGTTTATAGTTATGAAACATTTAATAAAATGAATGACTATAAGGAAGAATTTGCTGATTATAGCTGGCAAGTCAAAACAGATGGCAATGAAATCAATCATTTAATTAGTAATAAAGGTGAAGAAATTAAAATTAAACAATACTATTTTCCAGTAGATGTCTATATCCAAAAATTAAATAAATTAGGTTTTATAACGAGTGTTGTAGAAGGACCTGATATTAGAAAAGCATATATTATTGCTAAGAAAGAGACTGAATAGGTTTCTTTTTTTTAAAAAAAATATGTAAGAAAAGTAAATATTATTATTACTTTCTA
>DUUA01000028.1 GCA_012841765.1 Acholeplasmataceae bacterium | reverse complement strand
ATTGATGATATTTTAATAGGAGCAGCAGTGGGATGTATTGTTAATTTTTGGATACAAGGTTTTTCAGGAAATATAAATGGGACTGGAGATGCCTTGGCTGCAATGGGAATTGGAGCATTATCTGGTGGTATTGGGGCTGGAGTAGGAAGTGCTGTTTCTTTAGGATTAGGATCGGCAACAACTCTGTCTTCCGCAATAGGGAATGGAATGATTATTGGCGGTTCAGGTGGTTTTGCAGGTGGTTTTGTAAGTGGAGCTGGTAATGCATGGGCAAATGGTGCAACATTTCTAGATGGACTTACCGCTGGGTTAATTTCAGGTGGAATAGGAGCTGCAAGTGGAGCAATATTAGGAGGGATATCTGGAGGGATTCAATACCAAAAACAAAATCTCATTTTTAGTAAGGGATTAGATAAGCTTGGTGTAGAATCAGGAGATCCTGTTCCTGCAACAGATGGTTTTTTAAAACAAGCACAAGAAGCATGGTTCCCTGATGCACCTATGGATAAGGTGAAGAATTTCTCAGTTGAAAATGTGCCGCCGACAACTTTTACAGGAAAAGGAGAAGGTGCAGGAGCAGCAACTGTACCTTGTAAAACAGCATCTGGAAATTATACAGGAGAATCAAATGTATATTTTAATATAAAATATGCATTTAGTAGTGCAAAGAGATTGTTCTGTACTATGGGACATGAATTTGTTCATGTATCACAATTTTCTTTGTTAATGGGTCAATCTTCTACTATTTTAACTGACGATTTTTTGAATATGATAGAATACCATGCTTATAGCTATCAAGCTTCTATTGGAGGATCGAACTTTAATGATTTTGACATAAATGATATAATGAGATGGTCTAAAGCATATCCTGAATATAATTCTATGCTGTATTACAATTTACCTTGGACACAAAATGTATCATTTAAATATCCATTTTAATATGAAAAGTTTAAAAATACATCTAATTATAGTTCTATTGTTGATGTGTATAACATCATTACATTCACAAAGTATAAGTATAGAGTTATCGGTAAAATGGGAGAATGGAACAGATGTTTATAATGAAAATTCAATAATATATGTTCCAAAATTATCAATTACATATAGAAATAATTCCGATACAAATTATTATTTTACAAATCTTTGTGTAAATTGTAAAAATGGGATTATGTTACCTTCAGGTTTGAAAATCCAACATCCAGAATTTCAAAAAATAACAAACATATATGCTGATAATTTGGTGGATGATTATAATGTTGATATTGGTAGTATAGATGATTGGGTTATATTAAATAACAATAAAGTTTATGGTACAACATTGTGTGTAAGTATATCAAAGTTTTATAAAATACTAAGAATAAAAAAAGAATTAGAAGATATTGAAACATCTGATTATTGTGAACCAATAAAATCAGATAGAATTATTGACCCTCAAAATTGCAAATTAATCTTCTTAAAGTCCGGTGAAATAAAAACGGATGAATATAGTTTGATAGGTTTTCAATTATTTAAAGGAAGTTTTAATTTTTATATTAGTCCTGATAGTTTGAAAGATTATATTTATACTCGTCCAATTGGTGATAAAAATCAACCAATGATTAAAACAGCATTACCAAAAGAAGTAGGTGAGTATAAATTATATTCTGGCAAATTTAATACTAATAAAATATCAATAACATTTTAAAAGGAAAGAATTATCCGTCGTTTTTCTAATTTACTTACATCTCGCACAATAAATATTGCCATTTGGTTTATAATATTTTGATATATGAAAAAAGTTATTTTATTTTTAATCCTATTATCAGTTGCTCCCTCTGCGTTTAATCAAAGTAATAGATATTCTTATGAATTTCATGAAGATGTTGATATTAGGAATTATAATAGTTATGCATTGATTATCATAAATGATAGTAATTATATACTTAGATTAGATTGTTTATTATTTGATCTAGTCCATTTTAATTATATTTCTTATGGGAGCTATATAAATAGTAGAAATAAGATTATATGTAAAGATAAAATCAATGGTTTTGAGTTAGAATTAATAAAACATAAAGATAGTTGTTATGTAAAGAGAGGGCCTTCTTTTATTAAAAATAAATATCTTAAGTATTTAAGGGAATCATTCAGCTATTCAACAGATATTGAAGAAAATTTTAAAAAGATTGATTCTATTTATGGATTGAAGAAAAATTATATACCAAAAACAGATTCAACATTTATGGATACATTAGTACTTGGAGAGTATCGCTGCGATTGGTTAACGCATTTGCATATCCTTCCTAATAATCAGTATGAGTTAGAAATTAATACTGCAACTGTTATTAAAGGTAAATGGACTCAAGAAAATAATAAGATTATTTTTTATGATGAATCTTTAAATCAATCTTTTGTTGCAGAAATTGTAGAGAAAGCAATTATTAATTTAAATATTCCTATTGATTCAAGTAATTCGAAATATACATTAACTAAAAAGTGGGAATAAAAAATTGAAATTATATTTGTTTGAGAGAGTAAAAAACTATAAATTTTTCCATTTTGAAGAAATGTACTATTCACTATTAATATTTATAATCCTCAATTAAAAAGAAATCGTTAATTTTCCCGTCGTGCGGGATTTGTACTCCCGCACTGTGTTATTATATGGAT
>DUUA01000229.1 GCA_012841765.1 Acholeplasmataceae bacterium | reverse complement strand
ACATTAGGTCTTTCAGCTGCTAAATCTGCGTATGTTGCAAAATCATTTTCATGTTCAACAACAGCATTATTAAATTGACTTGCTGTTGGAACAACAGCTACAGTTTCACTTGACCCATAATAGTTGTGTTTAAATACTGCATCAGCAGGATTTGAAGTATTACTATCTCCCCCAAATTGATTTTTATGATAGAAAGCTGGAGCTACTTCATTAATAAATGAGTTATAAGAAACATATATTTCAAGTTCATAAGGCATACTTGAAGCATAATTATTTCTTAATGATAATGCTACAGGACAATCTACAAAATCATTTTTAAATATATTAAATACTGCATCAGCTTTTTCTTGATGGTTTCTAATTGCTAATCCAGCAAATGCAATACTTGTTGTAACAATTTCATCAGGATTTAATCCAACTGAATCAAATGTATTATTTGATACTGTTACACTAATTTCTCCAGGTGCAATTGAAGATGTATAGCCTCTAAAGAAAATAGCATTTAATTTACCATTGATAAATTCATTGTTATCTAATACAAATACTCCTTTGTTTTGGCCGTAGTCAAAACGTACAGCATCTCTGCCAAACCCTTCAAAATGGTTGCCAATAAATGTAGCGCTATCAGCGAATCCTAAGAACACATTTGTATCATCAACATTATAAAATTTATTATTAATAAATTCAAAATTTTGTGCCCATGTATAATTTCCAGCAAAATTAATAACTCCAGGAGTAACCTCTCCGGTACTTGAAGAATCAATACCATATGTTAATTCTTTCCATTCTACTGTTGCTGCATATGTTTCATATACATAATTGTTTTCAAAATGGAAATTAGAAATTTGTGTAAATCCACGAAGTCTAACATCACCAGTCATAGAAATTCCTTTAATAGTAACATTACTTGCGTTTACATAAAATTCAGTATTAATATGTACTGCAGTTTCAGATGCTTTTAAGAAAGAAGTTTCATCAACTACTGGATTTGTCTCAGCATTTGGTGCAATAATTGAAACACCAGATTTAACAATGTCAAATCCTCCATCATATTCTCCAGCCATAACTAAGATTGTTGAATTATCAATTGCATTTTCAACAGCATCAGCTAATGTTGCAAAACCGTTAAATCCAACTATATATTCAAGTTCATTAACAGTTATCATTGTTCCTTCAACTTCAGTTGCCCAAGCTGGATCAACCATCATATTTAAAGGATCGTATCCCATAATAATTGTTACAGTAACAGTTGCAGTTTTTTCACCATTTGTAGCAGTGATTACTGCTTCTCCTTCAGTTACTCCTGTTATTAATCCAGAAGCATCGATTGTTGCAACATCTGTATTGCTTGAAACATAAGTAGTTCCCTCAAGATTAGATGTTAATTGAGCTGTCTTTCCAGCTTGAATTTGATCGCTTTCTAAGAATAAATGTAATTCAAGGGGATCAATTTCGCCTAAGTCTACACCTTTTGCATATTCAAACGCTTCAAGATCTGTAAAGTAAGGTTCAAATGTATTTACATTTGTAAAGTCGATAGCTTCAGGTGCTACTGCATAATAATTGTTTGCCGCATTTGTAACTAAATCAACATCTCCTTCAGCCATTGAACAATAAACATATGATTCATGAACCATTTCACCAGCTTCTTCATATATATTATTTTGTGCTAACCATTTATTAAAATTAACATTGTATTCTAAGCTTTCACTTGTATTACCATTCGATTTAATTCTAATAGAATGATAGTTATTCATATTAAGGAAAGTATTATATTTAATATTAACTATTGTTTTAGTTCCTGCAGCAGGGTTTAAATTAGACAAGTAAACTTGTCCCCAAGTCCCACCAGCTACAAAATCTGAAGAAATTGTATTATGAATAATATCGACCTTAGTTGCACTTACAACTGTAAGTACAATCGGATACTGACGGTTCATATCAAATTCATTATTAGAAATTAAAACTTCTCCAGCAGCTCCAATACCGTTAGCAGGTATATTCCAGCCCCCATTATTAGTATCTTCAATTCTTATCGGGTCATAGAATTTAAAGAAATAGTTATTTTTAATTGTAATGTTTATAGTGTTATTTAATCTTATTCCACGATATCCTAAGAAATTACTATCATCAAAATATGAATCTTCAACAACTAGATCATTACTTGTTACATCAATAGTTGGTGATGAAAGATAAATCATTCCTTGTGCAGGATTGATAGAAGGATTAGTAAAGTGAACATTAGTTACTGTTAATTGGTCAATTCCATAAGGTCCAAAAACCGATCCTGAATCAGTGAATTTTAATCCATCGATTGTAATATTAGATGGTTTATAACTCTTCGTTCCAAATGTAAGTTGAACTTGAACAACAGCTTCACTAGTTCTACTTTCCATTGCCGTTACAGGATTTACGCCTGCGTTAGGTCCAAGAATTTGGATATCACTTGCATTGATTGTTGCTTTTTGTGTATATTCACCAGGTAGAACATATATAATAGCTCCATCTTGAACTAAAGCAGCAGCCGCTGCAAAATCAGCAAATGCATTAATGCCTTTATAATAAACAACATCTCCATAAGTTAATTCAAATGCAGTGTCATCATTAATTGTTGCATCAATAACCATATTCTTATGTGAAATTTCAATAACCTCAACTTCAAATGTTGCTTTTAATAATGCATCATCCACAGAAGTTGCAGTAACAATTGCTGTACCTACAGTTAAACCTGTAACTACTCCAGTTTCCGAAATAGTTGCAATTGCTTCGTTATTTATTGACCAAACAACTTTTTTACTTAAGAAGTTTGATGCTACAGTAGCGCTAAATGGCGTCTCAATCCCTACAGAAACCATAGGTGAGCCTTTAATTGTAACTTTAGGTTCTATATAGTTTTCAATTTGTACAAATTTAATTCTTGTAATTGCGTCATTCACAGTTGAAGTTGCTGTAAGTTGAACAGATCCTTCAGCTATTGGAGTTAATACTCCGTTTGCATCAACAGTTGCTTTAGTTATATCATTTACAGACCAAATTACAGTTTGTAATGCAGCTTCAGGATTAACGGTAGCAACATATTGATATGTTTGAGAATCTTTAATTATTACTTTTGAATCACCTTCAATAGTAATATCAGTAGGTTCTGGTGCTACAACAGTAAATGTTCTAGAAGCAGTAAGTGTAGGAAATTCTACAACTTTAACTGAGACAACAACTTCACCAGGAGCTAAGAATGTAAGTTCTCCTGTTGCTGAAATTGTTGCTATTGCTTCATTATTAACTGACCATTCATATGTAACTAGCTTTCCAGCAGGAATTGCAATTGCTTCTAATTGTTTTGCAACGTTTAAAGCAAATTCATCAGCAGGTTTAATAACTACACTTGTAGGATCTGCTGGTGCTGTAAAACTAATTTCAGTTTCATTAAGAACCATAACTTGAGGGTTTGAATTAAACCAACTAATTACTGCTTTATCAAAAGTAATAATTCCGCCTAATTCAATTGCTTCTAATGTATCTTTCATCGCTGTTACAGCTTCTAAAGATAAATATTTTTTAACATAGAAAACAACTTCGTTGTCTCCATTTATAATTTTATAAGTTAAATGATTTTTTAATGTTCCATCTTCATTATATTCAATTTGTGCAGGAACTGCAGAAACTTCAAAACTTCCCCCTATTAATTGTTGAAGAGTATTATCCAAATTATCTTTAACTAAATCTTCAAGTACTATTGAAGCAAATGGAGGTTTTTCAGTTTCACGCACTTCAACTAATGTGATACTTCCAATTTGTTTTGTTCCTGAATAGTCAGCTCGTTTACCAGCTACAACTATAACATTTCCAACAACAATTTTTTCCATTTGATCACTTGGTATTGAATATAAAGACACACCTGCTTCTCCATCAGCTAACCATGCTTGTGTTCCTTGAATACCAATAACTTGTCCTTTAAATAAAACTTCTGTACCATTTTCAACAGCTAAAGCTTCAGCTATTGTTAAAGGTTTTTCAGTTACAGTAACTGTAACTTCCTTTGTAAATGTTTTAGCTTTAACAGTAATTGTAGCTTCACCAACTGCAACTCCAGTTATTAAACCATCTTCACTAACTGTCGCAACAGTTTCATCACTTGATGTAAATGTAACAGATTTATCTGTTGCATTTTCAGGCAAAACTTTATAAACTATTTGTTCTGTTGCTTCTGCATCTAATTTAACAACAGTATTTGTAACTTCTAATCCAGTAACATCAACAACAACAGGTGCTGTATAGCTTAATGTAGAATTAGTTAACACCAATACTTGAGGTACTGAATTAAACCAAGTAACTACAGCTTTATCAAAAGTAATTTCCCCGCCAACTATCATTGCTTCTAGTACATCTTTCATAGCTGTAACTGTATCAGCAGGCAAATATTTTTTAACATAGAAAATAACTTCATTAGTTCCATCTGTCATTTTATAAGTTAAATGATTAGCTAAAGATCCATCTTCATTATAAGTAATAGCAGATGGAACTTTTGTTACTTCAAAAGTACCTTTTATTAATCTTTGTTTTGAAGCGTTTAATTTTGCTTCGCTTAAATCAGTAAGATTAATTGATGCCATTGCTGGCTTGCCACTTTCAAGAACTATAACTTCAGTAATACTACTAATTTGTTTTGTTCCAGAATAATCAGCGCGTTTACCAGTAACTACAATAACATTTCCAATAACGATTTTAGCCATTTCAGCTTCAGGTATTTGATATAATGAAATACCTGCTCCACTATCAGCTATCCACGCTTGCGTTCCTTGAATTCCGACAACTTGACCTTTTACAGTAAGTTCAGATTCATTTTCAAGTGCTAATGCAGCAGTAATATCTAAAGCCTCTGGGCTTTTTTCTATTACTGTTACTGTAACTTCTTTTTCAACCTTTCCAGCTTTAACGGCAATTTTAGTACTACCAACAGCAACAGCTGTTACTAATCCTGAATCGCTAACAGTCGCGATTTCAGGAGTTTCAGAAACAAATGTAACCGATTTATCAGCTGCATCCTCTGGTAATACCGTAACATTGATTTGTTCTGTTTCTTCTACTTCTAAAGTAATCGCAGAATTCACAATGGTAATATCGCTTACTTTAACTTTGCCACAAGCAGCTAAAGTAAACACAGATAAAACGAAAACGAAAACCAAAAAAAATTTTGTTATTCTTTTCATATTTTTT
>DUUA01000005.1 GCA_012841765.1 Acholeplasmataceae bacterium | reverse complement strand
TAATTTTTAATATAAAAATCATATATAATAAAAAAATTAATATTTCGGTAATATGAATTAAAAAACTAGATAATAAATGAATAAATAGTAAACTAAATTTATTTTTCCCACTAATAGCAACTCTCATTCCTCTTGCTGATAAATTAGCTTGCAAGTCGCTCATAGCGACTGTACCCCAAAATCCACCCTGAATTAACGCCATTCCCAGTAGAGAAAAGAAATATATTAGAATTACTAAAGCAGGATTAGTATTAGTCTCAACTTCATATAAATAATTTTGATTATTAAACAAATCAGCAATGATTATATTAATGTCATTATCACTAATTAAACTTAACGATTCAACAGCCGCAGTTGTTTGTACATATTCATCTAAAAATGATTTTAAAATTGTCGCTTGAATACCTCCATTCTTCAGTTTAAGTAATATAGTTGATTCAACATCAAATTCAATGATACCAATAATAGTTTCATTATTTAGTTTTTCTAAAGCATCATTTTTATCCATTAATCTAACTTCATACATTAATTTGTTAGATCCATATTTAATAGATTCCATCAAATTAACTAATTCATTATCTAAATTCTCATTTTCAACTATAGCTATTGGTATAGTAATAAAATCTTCATTTTTTAATATATTTACAAAAGCAAAATTAAAAAATGTAGCCATTGCTATTGGAAATATCAAAGTCCAAAAAAGAACAATTTTATTTCTTAATAGCACAAGCATTCTCATTTTAAATATATGCATCTTAATCCCTTAATTCTTTCCCAGTTATTTCTAGAAAGACATCATTTAATGTTGGTAGTTTAGAATGCATTCTTATAAACTCTAAATTATGTTTTTTTATTAAATCTAATATATCAATCAAATTAGATTTACCTTTTCCGGATTTAACAATTAATAATCTGTTTTCATATCCAGCAGACAAAACATTTGTTAACTCCTTTATATCTTCTAATAATTCTAATGGGTGACTATCAAGTTCAATCTCATTAATTTCCCCAATATTAATAGAATCAATTAATTCAAACTTAGTTCCTTCTCTAATTACACTACCTTTATCCATAATAATTATGTAATCACATAATTCTTCAACTTCTTCCATGTAGTGAGTTGTATAGATAATAGTTGCTCCTTCTTCGTTTAATTTCTTAATTCCTTCTAATATCTTATTTCTACTTTGAGGATCTACTCCAACTGTAGGTTCATCAAAGATAATTAGTTTTGGTTTATGAGCGATTCCACAAGCAATATGAAGCCTTCTTAATAATCCTCCAGATAATTTTTTTGGAAAAAACTTTCTAAAATCATTAATTGATACAAAATCAATTACTTCTTGTACAAGTTTTTTTCTTAGAATTTTATCATTTACATATAGTCCACAAAAATAATCAATATTTTCATAGACAGTTAATTCTTCAAAAACAGCAACATTTTGACTAACTACACCTATGTCTCTTTTTAATTCATAACTAGTCGGTTTCATTTCTTGTCCAAAAACTTCAATGTTACCTTCTTCATAATTAAGTAAAGCTAGTAAACAATTAATTGCAGTTGTTTTACCACTTCCATTAGGTCCAAGTAAGCCAAAAATCTCCCCTTCTCTTACTTGAAAGTTTAATTTATCTAATGCTCTTACACCATTTTTATAAGTTTTAACTAAATTTTCAATTTTATCAATCATAATATATACCTCATTTATTGATTAAATTATACTATACAAAATATTTATAGGCTACATATATTTATTTTCTTTACTATTATTGGAAAAATTATAGTATTAAGCAAAAGAAAAAACTATCTTGGTGATAGTTTTAAATTAACAATACATTTTACATAGTATCTTCAAATCTTAGGTATGGGTTCATTAAATTTTTTAATCTATAATCAGAACAATTTATATTTATAAAGTCTATAATCTGTTTTTTAACAGATTTCTCTAAAACAATTTTTGTTATAGCATGACTGGTCCCAATTGTTACAATTGTAGAGTTTATATCATCAATAATGAAGTCATCAAAGAAAACCAAAAGCACCTGATTGATATCTCATTCTATCGTTTGTTACTTTAGTATTAAAGCAAGGTTTTGCATCAGTTCCAAAAAATTTCTTAATGTTTTTATACACAATAGAATAATCTTGAAATGTTTTTATACCATTTTGATAAATACCAATTTTCATGTTAATTAAATCTTTATTTTTAAACTCCTTTTTTTTCGCATAACTTTCAGTATTTTTAAAATAAATATTGCAGAATTTTTATTAAAGAAATCATTTTCCGTATTGAAACCTAACTCTTCCATT
>DUUA01000027.1 GCA_012841765.1 Acholeplasmataceae bacterium | reverse complement strand
TTTTTGTTTATTAATTGACAATATATGGTATAATGATATTAGAAAGAAACTATTAAATGATATATATTTTTTAGCATTTAATTTAAGATATAATAAATGGAGAAAAAAATGAGAAAAGAAACAGTAGCAAGAATAATAGGTATTTATTCAATTGTTTTAGGCATATTAACGAGCATAACAATTGTTGGCTTATTTTTTGCTGTTTTTGGGATTTTAATAGAATTAAATTTAAGGAGAAATCTCCCTTGTAAAAACGAAATCAAGATTTTAATTATTTTTTATTGTCTGTTCTTTTTTCTTGGATTAGGTTTAATTGCACTTTTTACCTTACCAATAAACCCTTTAGTTTTAATAATAACTACCCCTATATTTTTATTAATATTTGGAACTCCTTTTACTTTTTCTATTATTTATTTAATAAAAGATTTTAAAAACCCAACATTATTAGGAGAAATAAATATTTACTGTGCAGATAAAGAAAAAGCTTTAAAAAGATTATATGAAGCACGGATGATTAGCAAAGAAACCTGGGAGAATAAAAAAGAAAGTTTGCTTGAAAAACAAAAATAACGCACCATAATCATTTGATTATAGTGCGCTTTTTATTTAAAATATTTCTTTTCTAATAATAGTTTCTTTTTCATCTGGACCAACTGAAACAATTACAACTGGAACAGAAGTTATATTTTCTATTCTTTTAATATAGTTTTTAGCATTAATAGGTAGTTCATCATAAGTTTTACATTTAGTAATATCTTCAGTCCAACCAGGCAGTTCTTCATAAACTGGAATACATTTTTCTATTTCCTTGATGTTTGCTGGAACTGTATGAATTTCTTTTCCGTTTAATAAATAAGAAGTGCAAATTTTTATTGTTTCAATGCCGCTTAAAACATCAAGTAACATTAAAGAGATTCCTGTAAGTCCATTAATCATTTTCGAATAATTTAAAATTACAGTATCTAACCAGCCGATCCTTCTTGGCCTTTTTGTAACAGTGCCATATTCACGACCAGTTTCTCTAATATAATGAGCTGTATCATCTTCAAATTCAGTAGGAAAAACTCCACTCCCAACTCTTGTTGAATAAGCTTTACATATCCCTATTACCTCATTAATGTGAGTTGGTCCAACGCCACTTCCGATGCAAACACCACCGCCAGATGGGTTAGAAGAAGTTACAAAAGGATATGACCCAAAATCAATATCTAATAAAGCTCCTTGAGCTCCTTCAAATAAAATATTTTTATTATCTTTAATAGCATCATTTAATAAAGTAATACTATCTATTACATAAGGTTTAATCTCTTTAGCAATTTCTTTATATTCTTTGTAAAAGGATTCTATTTCAATTTGTTTTTCATTATATAAAGTTAATTCTTCATTTTTAAAAACAAGAGTTTTTTGTAAATTTTCATAAAAATTTTCATTAACAAAGTCAGTCATTCTTATTCCTATTCGAGCTATTTTATCAGTATAAGCAGGTCCAATTCCTTTTTTTGTTGTCCCTATTAAACCTTCTTTTAATTTCTGTTCTTTTAAGCCATCAAGAGTTATATGGTAATCAAACAATACTTGAGCTCGATCACTAATAAATAGATTAGTACAATCAAATCCCAATTGTTTTAAATTATTAACTTCCATAAGGAAATGCTTAGGATTAATTACCATTCCATTTCCTAATACATTAAAAATTTTTTTGTTGAAAATACCAGATGGTATTAATTGGAGTTTATACGTATTATTATTAAATTTGATAGTATGGCCGGCATTATTGCCGCCTTGATATCTAACAACATAATCAGCTTTTTTAGAAAGATAATTAGTAATTTTACCTTTTCCCTCATCTCCCCATTGTGTTCCCACAATAACAACACATTTACCCATATTTTCCTCCTCAAATCTTTGTATTTACATTTTATAGTATATCATAGATTGTTTTAAAATTACAGTAGAAAAAGAGATAATAGGTTGCAATTTTTCTTACTATAATTTATAATATATAAAAGCCTAGGAGGTATTAAATGTTAGTCTTAATTGGACCAAGCGCCAGTGGCAAAACAGAGATTGCTCATTACTTAATAAATAAATACAATATGAAAAGAGTAGTAACATGTACTACAAGGCTTAAAAGAGTTGGAGAAGAAGATGGAGTTGATTATTATTTTTTATCTAAAGAAGAATTTTGAGAGAAAATTAAAAATAATGAATTTTTAGAACATACTGTCTATAATAATCATTTATATGGAACTTTAAAAAAAGAAATAAATAAAGATAAAATATTAGTTATTGAAGCTAATGGGTTTTATAGTTTAAAAAAATTAATACCTGAGCATATAACAAGTTTCTTTTTAAGAGCACCGACAGATGAAAGACTTAATAGAATGATTAGACGTGGTGATTTGTTAACTAATATTAAAAAAAAGAAAGCATATGATGATGAGAATTTCCCTAAGGAAATTATCGGAGTTGATTATATTATTGATAATTATGAACAGTCAATTGATAGTAGTGCGGAAGAAATATACCAATTATACAATCAGAGATAGACATAGATTATTAGAATAATTTATGTTATAATAATAAAAAGAAAATGGAGATGATTTAAGATGGAAAACAAAATACTTATTGAAACTTCAGCACGTCATATTCATTTAAATGATGAAGCTGTTAAAGTATTATTTGGAAAAGAAGCAAAGTTAACTTTTAAAAAAGAGTTATCACAACCAGGACAATTTCAATCTAATGAAAGAGTTACTGTTGTTGGACCTAAAAGACAAATAGAAAATGTTGCTATTTTAGGACCTACAAGGAATGCAGTACAAGTTGAAATTTCAGCAACTGATGCTAGAAGCATCGGAATTAATAGTGTTGTTAGATTAAGTGGAGATATAAAAGATACACCAGGATGTAAATTAGTAGGTCCTTGTGGAGAATTAGAAATATCTGAAGGTGTTATTGTAGCAAAACGTCATATTCATTTAACTAAAAAAGATGCAGTTAAATTTGGTGTTAAAGATAATGATATAGTAAAAGTGGAAGTAAAAAATGATTCCAGATCACTTGTTTTTAATGATGTAATCATTAGAATTAAAGATACTTTTGCGGCGGCCATGCATATTGATACAGATGAATCAAATGCAGCAGGTGTAAATTTTGGAGACTATGGAACTATTATAAAATAATGCCTTGAAAAAGGCTTTTTTATTTAATTAAATATCTTGATAAAAATCAATATTTATAGTAAGATACTTATTGTCAATATGCACCCGTAGCTCAGATGGTAGAGCATTTGACTCTTAATCAATGGGTCCAGGGTTCGAGTCCCTGCGGGTGTACCATTTTCTGAAATCTATAGGTCTTCTGAAAAGAGGATCTATTTTTTATTTTTATAGCGTATTTTAGCTAGTTTTGGTTAGAATAGCCTCTTTTTTTATACATTTATGAAACATTTAGATTTAATGACTATAGGAGACTGACCACGGACTCGAACCATAAACTTACGGGATTCGAACCTTTAGTTCTGATGGGACTCGAACCTATAAGAGATTGATGATTTGACACCACATAATTCTAAATGATATAATATAGATGAAAATACAAAACTTTTTGTCACTTTTCACTATGTTAAATTGTTTTATATATGAAAGAATAAAAGTTTTTTAAAAAGAGATAGTGTTCTAGTGCATAAATTAAAATAATGTATTATAATATAAATAAGTAAAATAGTTCTAAAAAAATATGAAATTTATTTGTTATATTAATAGGAGGTAAATTTATATGAAAAAGAAAATTATTGTTATTTGTTTAATTGTTTTTGTATGCTTATGGACTACATTCTTTGTTACTGATAGTATAAGATGTAAAAATGATAAAGAACCAATATTTTGTGTTGAAGTAGCAAGATATGATGATGGCGGTTCAATAAAGTATGTTGGATTATTTTATAACTATTATTCTATAAAACAATTAACTGTTGATGAAGTAGATGGTAATTATGAATCTGACTATTTAATTGATAAAGAAATTACTCCTTGGTTTTTTAGCATTGATTATGCGAAGAGAAAAACTTTTGATTAAAATTCTTTCAACAAAAATGTTCTTTTAGTTGTTATATTAATAGGAGGTAAATTAATATGAAAAAAATATTAGTTAGTTTGTTTTTATTAATATTTAGTTTATGTTTAGTTGGGTGTAATCTTGTAGAAAGCAAGACATTTACTATAGCCTTAAGAGATGGATTATATTCTGGACAATATAACGATATTTATGATATATATATTGAATTTGATAATATTTCCATAATGGAATTTGTTAA
>DUUA01000026.1 GCA_012841765.1 Acholeplasmataceae bacterium | reverse complement strand
ATAAAAATATTCAGATAGTAATTATATAATGTAAAATATTGTTACTAGTATAAATATATGCTATAATAAGATGTAATCACAGAGTAAAGGAGTGTATTTATGAAAGTAATTGTAAAAGGTAAAAACAAGTATGAACCGACTAATGAGATCCGTGATTATGCCAATAGAAAATTGGCAAAAATGGATGTTTATTTCAAGAGACCTGAAGAAATTACAGGGACAGTGTTGTGTAAACAATATGATGCATTCAAAGAGGTTGAAATAACGATTCCAACAAAACATTTAATTTTAAGAGCAGAGGTCAAAAGTGAATCATTTAACTCAGCAATTGACCTGGCAATTGACAAATTAGAATCTCAAATGAGAAAACACAAGTCTAAAGTCTATTCAAGTATGAAAAGAAGAGAAGGAGTAGGCGGTTATTATGCTGCAAACGATGATTTTGATTTAGAACAAATGAAGACTGAGCTTATTGCAACAAACCTTGTAAAATCCAAAAAAGTTGATTTAAAACCAATGTCAGCTGATGATGCCGTTGCCCAAATGGAAATGTTAGGGCATAGTTTCTATATTTTTCAAAATATTGACACAGATAAAGTGTGCGTAGTTTATTTAAGAGATGATCATGATTATGGAATAATTGAAACAAGTTTATAAAAGGGCAAAAGCCCTTTTTTGCTTGGAAAAATGATTTAAAAATGATATTATATTAAAGACGAGGTGAAGAAAATGAAATTAATAAGAAAATTTTTAATTGTTTTATTTAGTTTAGTAATTGTATTAGCAAGTACCAATATAGTTAATGGACAAATGGTTGGCATTCCTAAATTTGATGGTTCAGGAACTATTAAATATAGGGATTCTCAAGAAGTAATGATGAATGAAACATATGTTCAAAAACAAACTGAATTTAGAGGTGTTTGGATTACTCCTTTGGTTGGAGATATTCCTTCTTTTACAAGTGAAACACAATATAAAAGAGAAATGAATAAAGTTTTTGATATTATGGAATATTATAATATGAACGCTATTATTTATCACGTTAGAATAATGAATGATGCTTTGTACCCATCTAACTTAAATCCATATTCTACGTATTATAATGGAAATTCTGATTGGGATGCTTTAGAGTGGGTTATTAGTGAATCTCATCGAAGAGGAATTGAATTTCATGCCTGGATGAATCCTTATAGGGTTAAGAATGCTTATTCAGGAACATTAGAAGCATTGGCTGCAACTTTTCCTGAAGCTAATGCTGCATCAAATCCGGATAATCTAATTAAAAGTAGTTCTCAAGTTATATTAGATCCAGGTGAACCGGCAGTAAGACAATTTTTGCTTGATACTTGTACAGAATTAATGGATAATTATGATATTGATGCTATTCATTTTGATGACTATTTTTATGTTGATAATAATGACGACACTAAAACATATGCAAAATATAATCCTGATAATTTATTTCTACCAGATTGGCGAAGGCTACAAGTTGATTTATTTATCGAAAGTTTACATCAATTAATTGATGACCATAATATTGCAAATGATAAATATGTTCAACTAGGTATTTCACCATCAGGTGTTTGGCAAAATGGAAACGGAATTGTAAGTTATGATTCTAATGGTAATGCAATGTCTAATGGCTCTAATACTTTATATGGTTTCGCTCATTATGATAATTACCTTTTTTCAGATACTGTAAAATGGATTAATGAAGATTGGATAGATTATATAGTTCCTCAAGTTTATTTTGCTTTAGAACACGGAACTACTCCCTATGCAGATATAATGTCGTGGTGGGATAAAATAGTTGAAAACAGGAATGTTAGTTTATATGCCGGTATCGGCCTTCATATTGCTGGTTCTGGTGGGAATGTATATTCTTGGAAAAATAGCCCTCTAGAATTATATTATGAATTAAGATATAATGATGGATTAAAAAATGCTAATGGTTCTGTATTATTTAGTTATAGGCATATGCGAGATGGTTATAATAATCAAGCCTCTATGAAAGGCCAAAACATGAAAAATGTTTTGGATGAATTATGGACAGAAAAGATATTTTTACCTGAAGCTAACGTTATTAAAACGGTTTTTCCTGGATATGTTAGAAATTTAAAATTAGAGAAAACAAGTGAAAATAATATTCTTAGTTGGGATTTTAATCCTAATGCTAGATATTATGCTCTATACCGAAGCAAAACAGAAATTACCTATTCAACAAATCAAATTTATGACATTTTTGGAACAAATGAAGAAGAAAGATTTACTTTTTTAGATGAAGCTGGTGATTTTAATTATGCTGTTTTACCTATTAGTAAATCTAATACAAAAGGAAACGGCACAATTATAAATTCTGACCAAACTAAAGATAGTTATACTGTAGAGTTTTTTGATAAAGATAACAATTCAGTTAAACTAGAACAAGTTGAATACGGTAAAGGTATTTCAGCTCCACAACTACCTAGATTAATGGGATATTCGTTTAAAGGTTGGGATAAAGAATTTTCTAATATTACTGAAGATTTGAAAATATATCCAATTTATGAAGCGAAAATGTATATTGTTGAATTTTGCAATTTATATGGAATTGTGATTAACACACAAAATATTGCTTATGGGGAAAGTGCAAAAAGTCCAGAACCAACTGAATATGAGAATAAAATCTTTGTTAGATGGGAACAAGACTTTAGTAATATCACTTCAAATTTAAAAATAAACCCTGTTTATGAAAATGTTACTGCTGAAACAATGTTTGCTGTGAAATTTGTGATGCCAGATGGAACTGTTCTTAAAGAAGAACAAGTCAAATATAAACAAGATGCAACGGCTCCATTTGATGTTCCTAAAGTTTCGGGTTTTCATTTTGTTGGTTGGGATCAAGAGTATAAAGGAATAACTAAAAATTTAATTGTAAATGCAATCTTTGATGAGGGTAATTTATTTAATGTTATATTTATGGATAAATTTAATGTTGAATTTAAATCACAAATTGTGATTGAAGGAAATAGTGCAACTGCACCCAATTTATCCCAAGTTAATGGTTTTAAATTTATTGGTTGGGATCAAGATTTTAGTAATGTTATTAGTGATTTAATTGTTAAGCCGCTTTATGAAGAATTAATTTTCACAGTAAAATTTTTAAATTTTACTGATGAAATTATAAGTGAGCAATTAGTTAATTATGGAGGACAAGCTATTGCCCCTGATTTAAATAAAGTAGAAGGCTACTTATTTACTGGTTGGGATAAGATATTTAATAATGTTACAGAAGATATTATAATTAAGCCCATTTATGAAGAAGAAAAAGAAGAAGAAATTACTTTTACAATTACTTTCAAAGATAGAGATGGAAATATTATTGAAATTATTAAAGTAAATAAAGGCGATAATTTAAATGATTATAAAGCACCTACTTTAAAAGGCTTTACTTTTAAAGAATGGAGTGAGGATTTAAATAATATTACTCAAGATTTAACTGTAAAAGCAATTTATACAAAAACATCAAGTTGTGGAAGCACAAGCGCTATTCAGCTGTTAACAATATTCTTATTTGCTTCGGTGTATTTCTTTTTAAGAAGAAGAAAGTAATAAAAAGAGCCTGTTTAAAAATAAAACAGGCTTTTTTTAATTTTAGTATTACTGTTAAAAACATTGAATTATTTTGCTTGTTATGATATAATAATATAGCATTAAAGAAGGAAATGGAGATTTTTATAATGAATTTAAAAATAAGAACTGAAAATGTAAAAAAGGTCAGAAGTAATGGTTTAGTTCCTGGCGTTATTTACGGCAGGGAATTCAAAGCAGTTTCTGTAGAAGCAGATGCTTTAGAATTAAAAAAAGTTCTTGCTGAAAATGGCAAGACAAAAGTATTTGATATTGATTTAAAAGGAAAAAAACATAAAGTATATATCAAGGATTATCAAACATTTTTATTAAATAAAAATGAAGTACTACATTTTGATTTGCAAAAAGTAAAAGCAAAAGAAATTATGTTTGTTAAGATTCCAATTGTTGCTCTTAATAGAGAATTAATTGAAAAAGATGGATTATTACTTTCAATGGTTATGACAGAATTACCTTGTGAATTTGCTGTTGAAAAAGGTATTTCTGAGATTGAAGTTGATCTAACCGGCTTGGAATTAAATGATGCTATCTATGTTAAAGATTTAGTTATTCCAAAAGGAATTAAAGTAAATGCTGAACCAGATGAAATGGTTTTAGTAATTAGAGATAGTAAGATGCCTGAAGAGGAAGAAGAAACAGATTCTACTTTATTAGTTCCTGAAGAAGAAGAAGAAGAAAACGAAGAATAATATATAAAGTTCACTTATAGAGAAAGCACTTTTTGAAGTGCTTTTTTTTAATTTTAGTTATAGAAAATCACTTGGTATTATGATATAATATCTAATTAGAGGTGGAAAAATGATCAAGAAGATTTTTACAATATTTACAATTATAACGCTCGCTTTAATATCTGTTGTTACGGTTAATGGTGTTTTAACTCCCTTACAAAAAACTAATGGTAGTGGTAATTTAAATTACAAGGGGACAGATGATCCTATTTTGATAAATAACACATATGAATATACTGATTCTGAATTTAGAGCAGTATGGATTACTCCATTAGCTGGAAATATTCCAAAGTACACAAGTCAAACTCAATATAAAAATGTTATGACTCAAGTATTTGATAATATGGAAGAATATAATTTAAATGTTTTGATTTACCATGTTAGAATTATGAATGATGCTTTATATGAATCAGAATTAAATAACTGGTCATCTTATTACCATAGAAATCCTGATTGGGAGGCTCTTCCTTGGATTATTGAGGAAGCGCACAAAAGAGGAATAGAATTTCACGCTTGGATGAACCCGTATAGGATTACAAATAGTTATACTGGGTCTGTTGAAAGTTATGCAAATTCTGTGAGTAATTCTAAAAATGCGGCTTCAAATCCAGAAAATATTTTAAAAGGTGGAAACAGTTTAATATTAAATCCTGGTGAACCCGCAGTTAGAAATTTTATTGTTGACACTGTTGAAGAGTTTGTTAATAAATATGATGTCGATGCAATACATTTTGATGATTATTTTTATATCTCGGGTGTTGATGATTCAACATCTAGAGGGAAATATAACCCTAATAATCTAGGCGTTGCTGATTGGAGAAGAGAGCAAGTTGATTTATTTATTCATCAATTAAAAGATTATTTGGATGATTTTAACCAAACAAACAATAAACATGTTGAGTTAGGAATTTCTCCATCAGGTATTTGGCAAAATGGCGATGGAAATGTTACTTATGATAGTGAAGGAAACGCTATAACTAGCGGTTCAAAAACTGGTGGTATGGAACATAATAATGCTCATTTATATTCAAATACTGTTAATTGGATTAATAAGGAATGGATTGATTATATTGTTCCCCAAAGTTATTGGGGATTTGAACATCCAGTTGCGGGATTTGCTGATGTTATGGGGTGGTGGAATAAAGTAGTAAAAAATAAAAATGTTAATTTATACTCAGGTATTGGTATTTATATGGCTTCATCTTCTAGTAATACTTATTCATGGCAAAATAATCCAGATGAAATGAAAAATATGATGCTATATCTTAATACATTAGAGAATGTTAAAGGTTTTAGTTTATATAGTTATGCTCATTTAAATTTAGCAATTAATAATAATAGTTTATTTAAAGGGTTATTTGATAATGCTTTTAATGCAGCTTGGGAACAAAAAGTTTTGTTACCTGAAAAGGTAGCTGGAGAAAAAATAAACCCAGGGACAGTAACAAATATTTCTCTAAATAATGATGGGATAAGAAATGTTATTTCTTGGGATTTAAATAATTTAGCAAAATATTATGCTATTTACAAAAGTGAGGGAACCATAACATACGACAGTAGTGAACTTATTGATATAGTTTTAGCATCAAGCAGTGGCACTGAATCTTATACTGATGTTGATACAAGTAATTATCATTATGCTGTTTTACCTCTTAGTGCTTCTAATACTTCTGGAAATGGAGTTGAAGTTGTAAATGGAGGACAAATAACTACATATAAAGTTGAGTTTTATGATGCTTTTGATAATGTTATCAAAACTCAATATGTTGAAGAAAACTTAGGTGCTGCAGCACCAATTGGCCCTTCAAAAACAGGACATACATTTATTAGATGGGATAAAAGTTTTAGTTCTGTAACTAGTAATTTAAAAGTATACCCAATTTATGAAATAAATACTTATAATGTTATTTTCAAAATAAACGAAGATACAGTTAGTACTCAAAATATTAATTATAATGATGATGCTATTGCTCCAACAGCTATTGAAATCGAAGGTTATAAGTTTGTTAAATGGGATCAAGCATTTACTAATATTTCTAAAAATCTAGTTGTAAATGCTATTTATGAAGTTTCAACATATTTGGTTGAATACTTTGATGGGAATAATTTATTGAAATCTGAAGTTGTCGAATATGGAAATAATGGTTCTGCCCCAGTGCCACCTAAAAAAGCTGGTTTAGAGTTTTTAGCATGGGACAAGGAAGCAATAAATATTACTAATGATTTAAAAATATATGCGATATACAGTGATGCTGTTTATGAAGTTAAATTTTATATTGATGGGATTCAACAAGAACCGACTCAACATGTAAAACACGGAGAAGATGCAATTGCTCCAGTGGTAAATAAGCCAGGATATGGTTTTGTTTCTTGGGACAAAGATTTTGTAAATATTACTAGTAATATGGGAATTAATGCTATATTTTCTGATGAAATATTTCAAGTGAAATTTTTTGTAAAAGACATCTTAGTTAAAACTTATGTTGCGTTATATGGTGAGAGTATAATTAGCCCTGAAGTTAATATTGAAGGTATTAATTTTATTGGATGGGACCAGGAATTTGATTATGTAACTAATAACATGAATATTTATGCAAATTATGAAATTATTAATTATACAGTTAGTTATCTTGTAAATAAAGATGTAATTAAAACTGAAATAGTTAATCATGGTGAAAATGGAACTGCTCCAAAATTGCCAATTATTGAAGGCTATTACTTTTTAGAATGGAATAATTCATTTGATAAAATCAAAGAAAATACTATTGTAAATGCAGTTTATAATAGAATTGAGTATACAGTCTCTTTTAAATATAATGATAAAATTATATCAAAACAAACTGTGTATTATGGAGATGATGCAATTTCTCCGGATATCGTTTTAAAAGCAGGTGATGAATTTGTGGAGTGGTCTCTTAATTTTTCTAATGTTAAAGGCGATCTAGTTATTGATGCTATAGTAGAACAAAAGAAATACACTGTTACTTTTTTTGATTTAGATGATAATGTTTTGTTAGTTGTGGATGTTTTAGAAGGTGAATCAGCTATAGGTCCAGAAGCACCTCAAATAACAGAAAAGACATTTGAAAAATGGGATAAAAATTTTGAAAATATTTTAGAGGATTTAGAAATTAGACCGATATATAAAGACAATTCATCAGAAGCTATTTTTAAAAGTTGTAATTCTTTTAGCATTTTTCAAGCTATTACTATCTTTTTATCATTTGGTTTAATCGTCATATTTAAAAGAAAACATTAAATTTAAAAGAGTCCTTTAGGACTCTTTTTTATAGGAAATTATTATGTATTAATAATAAGGAGATAGTGATTATATATCTTGAAAAAAAGAGCTAAAAATGGTATTATAATAATATGAATATTATGAAAGAAAGGTGAGATTATGTTTAGATCATTAACTGATCCTGGATATAAAGAATTAAAAAGAGTTGAAAAGCTTGCTAATAAAGTAGTTGCATTACAAGATCAGTATAAAGAGATGACTGATGAGCAATTAAAACATAATACAGTTTTATTTAGAGAAAGACTTGAAAAAGGAGAAACACTTTTTGATATTGCTATTGAAGCTTTTGCAACAGTAAGAGAAGCGGGCACGAGAGTGCTTGGGTTAACAGCCTTTAAGGTGCAAATTATGGGTGCTTTTGCGATGCACGGTGGTAATATTGCAGAGATGAAAACCGGTGAAGGTAAGACTTTAACTTCTACATTGGTTGCTTATTTAAATGCACTTCCTAAAAAAGGAGTCCATATTGTTACTGTTAATGAATATCTTGCTGCTCGTGATGCTAAAGAAATGGGTGAGTTATTTACTTGGTTAGGTTTAACGGTAGGCTTAAATTTAAGAGGTTTGACACCTGAGGAAAAAAGAGAACAATATAACGCAGATATTACTTATAGTACAAACAGTGAATTAGGTTTTGATTATTTAAGAGATCATATGGTTACATATAAAGAACATATGGTTCAAAAAGAACTAAATTTTTGTATTATTGATGAAGTTGACTCAATTTTGATAGATGAAGCTAGAACGCCATTAATTATTTCTGGTGGCGCTAAAAACACTGGTAATCTTTATCAGCAAGCAGATTTGTTTGCAAAAGGATTACATGAAAGTGATTATGAAATTGATGTTAAATCAAGACATGTTACTCTTACTGAAGATGGAATGGAAAAAGCCGAAAGATTCTTTAGCCTTGATAATCTTTATGATATTAAACATGTAAGTTTATTACATCATATCCATAATGCTTTAAGAGCAAATTATTCAATGGCTAAAGATATTGATTATGTTGTTCAAGAAGGTAAAGTAATAATTGTTGATCCGTTTACAGGAAGATTAATGCACGGAAGACAATATTCTGAAGGATTACATCAAGCTTTAGAGGCAAAAGAAAGAGTTGAAATTAAAAAAGAAACTAAAACTGTTGCCACTATTACTTATCAAAATTATTTTAGAATGTATAAAAAATTAGCTGGTATGACTGGTACTGCTAAAACAGAGGAAGAAGAATTTAGAAATATATATAATATGTATGTTGTTGAAGTTCCAACAAATGAGCCTATTATTAGAGAAGATGAAATGGATTTAATCTTCATTACAAAATTAGCTAAATTTAATGCTATTGCTGAAGATATTAAAGAAAGATATCAAATAGGACAACCTGTCTTAGTTGGTACAATAGCTATTGAAACTAGTGAACTTTTATCTGATTTATTAAGAAAAAGAGGAGTTCCACACAGTGTCTTAAATGCTAAACAACATGAAAGAGAAGCTGAAATTGTAGCTAATGCTGGAAATATGAAATCAGTAACTATTGCTACAAATATGGCTGGACGTGGTACTGATATAAAACTCGGGCCTGGTGTTGTTGAACGCGGAGGACTTGCAGTAATTGGGACTGAGCGACATGAATCTCGTCGTATTGATAATCAGTTAAGAGGACGTTCAGGTCGTCAAGGTGACCCAGGCTATACTAGGTTTTATCTATCAACAGATGATGATTTAATGCAAAGATTTGGTACTGAGAGATTTAAAACAATGCTATCTTATGTTGTCAATGATAAAGAAGGTAACGAAGAAGCTTTGGAATCAAAGATGTTTTCTAAGTTTGTTGAAAATGCTCAAAAGAGAATAGAGGGGCAAAACTTTGATTCTCGAAAACAAGTTTTAGAATATGATGAAGTTTTACGATCTCAAAGAGAAATTATTTATGAACAAAGAAACCAAGTTTTATTTTATGATGATATTAGCGAAGTAGTTGTAAAAAAAATTGAAAATGTTGGTCGGAAAATTGCTTTAAATTTCGCAAGAAGTGATAAAAAGAATGCTGAAATTGATTCAGAAGCTTTTTATAATGAAATAAGTTCAGTGTATTTCCCTAAAAATTATTTAAATCCTGAGGATTTTCATAATTTAAATTATGAAACTGCAGTTTTATTATTTGTTGATAAATGTAATGATTTACTTAATGAAAAAAGAGAACAATTTCCAGAAAATTTATTTAAAGAGTTTTTGAAAGTTATCTTTTTAAGAGTCATTGATACTTATTGGATGGACCATATTGATGCGATGAGTGAATTAAGACAAGCAGTTAGCTTACAAGCTTATGCACAAGTTAACCCACTAAGAGAATATAAGGAAATTGGTTTCCAAACATTTGAGGAAATGATTGGTGGTATTGAAAATGACACTATTAAGTTTTTAAACAGAGCTCAAATAAGAGGAAATTTAGAGAGAGAACAAGTTATTAAACCTGTTGCTGCAACTTCTGGAAATGAAGATACAAGTAGAAAAAAGGTTCCAGCAACATCTCAAAAAGTTGGAAGAAATGATCCTTGTCCTTGCGGTTCAGGTAAAAAATATAAAAATTGTCACGGTAAATAGGAGATATACTTATGGAGCGATATGAAATTAATAAATATTATACAAATTTCAGAGAAAAACTATTAGAACTTAATAAAGCTATTGATATTATTAACCTAAAAAAAGAAGTTTCTGATTTAATGAAATTAACTATTGCTCCAAATTTTTATGTGGAAATGAATAATGCACAAAAAACTTTAAAGAAAATTAAAGATTTAAATGGAACAATTAAAATCTATGATGAATTACTGAAATCAATAGATGAATTAGAAATATATATTCAAATGCTTGATGAAGGTGAAAATGTTTTAGAAACTATTAAAAAAGAAATTAGTCAAATATCAAAACAAATGGATAAATTTGAAATAATGATGTTGCTTAGCAAAGAATATGATAATTATGATGCTATTGTTGAACTTCATCCTGGAGCAGGAGGAACAGAAGCGCAAGATTGGGCTGAGATGTTATTTAGGATGTATAGCCGCTATGCAGAGCAAAAAGGTTTTGATTTAAGTGTTATTGATTATCAAGATGGTGAAGAAGCTGGGTTAAAAAGTGTTACTTTTTTGATTTCAGGAAATAAAGCTTATGGATATTTAAAAAGTGAACAAGGTATTCACCGGTTAGTAAGAATAAGCCCTTTTGATAGTAATGCTCGTAGACACACTTCATTTTGTGCCTGTTCTGTTATACCTAAAATTGATGATAATATAGATATAGAGATACGTAGTGAAGATATTAGAATTGATACCTTTAGAGCAAGTGGAGCTGGTGGACAACACGTAAATACCACAGATTCTGCTGTGAGAATAACACATTTAAAAACAGGAATTGTTGTTTCGTGTCAAAATGAAAGAAGCCAAATTCAAAATAGAGAAGTTGCTTTTAATATTTTAAAATCAAAATTATACCAATTACAAGTAGAAAAACAGGAAAAAGAACTTAGTAAAATGAGTGACAATGTTATTAATAGCTTTGGTAGCCAAATTAGATCTTACGTATTTCATCCATATTCTATGGTGAAAGACCATAGAACAAATTATGAAACAGGTAATTCTGAAGCGGTAATGGATGGTGATATTGACGGCTTTATAAATGCATATTTAATAAGCGCATACAACTTGAGGTAGAAAATGAAAAAATTATTTACGAAAAAACGTTTATTTAGTATGGGTATGATGACAGTTGGCGTTATGTTAGTTGCTCTATCATATAGTTTCTTTTTGCAACCAAATAATCTTGTTATTGGGGGAGTTTCTGGTATAGGAGTAATTTACCAATATTTAACTGAAATAGATCCCGCTTTATTGATGCTTATTACTAATCTTTTATTATTGGTTATAGGATTGATCTTTTTAGGAAAAGCATTCTTTTTAAAGTCTATTTATGGTTCGCTAATGTTTCCAGTTTTTGTAAAAGTGTTTAATATTATGTTTGATAATTTACCAAACAGTTTTCAAGAGCAAATTACTAGTATAGATTTATTTTTAATCGTTGTATTTTCGTCAGTGATTATGGGGGTTGGTCTAGGAGTTGTTGTGAAAAAAGGTGGAACTACTGGTGGTACAGAAATTCCCCAAAATATTTTCTTTAAATATTTTCATCTATCTTATTCAGCATCTTTACTAATTCTAGATGGCGCTGTTATTTTAACCGGTTATATTGTTTTAAGATCACTTGAATTAAGTTTATATTCAATAATATTTACATTTATTAGTGGTAGAATAATGGATGCTGTAATATTTGGTAGCTTTAATAAGAGGGCTGTTTATATTATTTCTGACTCTGCTGATGATATCAGAGATAAATTAGTGGCAGCTTTAAGTAGAGGAATTACTAGTATTAAGGTTGTTGGAGAATATTCACAAAAAGAGAAAAAAATGTTAGTTTGCGTTTTAAGTAATCGTGAATATTATAAATTACGAAATATAGTTGAAAAAATTGATAAGACAGCTTTTTATTTTGCAGTTCAAGCAAGTGAAGTAAGAGGAGAAGGTTTTACTTATGAATCAAGCGATGATAACAATTGTTGAAGTAAAAAAAAATAGAAAAAAATATCTAGTTTCAACATTAAATAATGATTACTCTTTTGAAGAAGATACCATTATTAAATATGGTATTTTTAAAAATAAAGAGTTTACTAAAGATGAATTAGAAAATATTATTAGAGATGATCAAAAAAATAAAATTTTGAATATAGCATTATTTTATTTATCTTTTAGAAATAGAACTGTGTTTGAAGTTTATACATATTTAAGAAAAAAAGATTATTCCGAACAGTTAGTTTTATCAATTATTGATAGACTAAAAGATTTAGAATATTTAAATGATCGTTCTTTTTCTTTGGAACTAATTGATTATTATATAAGAATAAATAAAGGTCCTAAAGTTATAATTGAAAAATTAAAACAAAAAGGAATTGATGAATTAATTATTAATGAAACAATGGTTTTATATGATGATGAAACTGTTAAAAATGTGATACAAACAATTATTGAAAAAAATATTAATAATAATATCCAAGAACCAATAAAAAAACAAAAGCAAAAACTTTATAATAAGCTTTTGCGTGATGGTTTTTCAGGTAGTGTAATTTTAAGTATGATAAATCAATTTGAGTTTATTGAAGATTATGAAGAAAATTTAATTAAAGAGATTGAAAAAAGTAAAAAAAGATATAGTAAATATGATGAAAAGATTATGAAAAATAAAATCATTACTTCTTTATTGAATAAAGGATATGAATATAATGTAATAAAAAAGTATTTATAATAGTGTAGTTATT
>DUUA01000004.1 GCA_012841765.1 Acholeplasmataceae bacterium | reverse complement strand
CAACAAGACTTTGAGTAACAGAGTCACCAATCGCCCGGTCAATATCATCAGCTGTAACGCCAAGACCTATTGCTGCAATATTAGGATCAATAAATTGGTTCGAACATTGCATTTTTACAAACTCAGGTAAATTTAAGCCACCTTCTATACCTCTTTTTCCTTGTTCTTTCATTATTTTTTTAGCAGCAATTTTAAACATGAATTTAGGAATAGTAATAATTAGCTTATTAGGAACCCCCATATATTTATGAAAAACTTTAAATAACTCACGCCAGGTTAAATTATAATAGCCTATTGGATATACTTTTCCGCCTTTGGTTATCTCCAACGCACCACAAATTGCTTGACCTACTTGGTGCACCGTTACCATAGTAGTTCCACCTTTAGGAAAAAAGGTTGCTACTTTCATATTTATTAACATTTTAACTAAAAAAGCCCAAACAGGTTTTCTACCTTGTTGAGAACCAAATATATAAGGTAATTCTAAGACCGCCACAGAAAATTCATCATTTGCTTCACTTAGTGCCATCTTCTTTTGTAATTCTCTACTACGGATATAGGGGTGATGTTTTGTTAGTTCTAATTCTGGGCGTGTCAATACAAAATGTGTAAAGTAAGATCCTAAAATAATGCTATGCTTAACACCATTTGCTTTAGCAAAATTAAATATTCGTTTTAATGGATCAACATTATATTTATTAAATGTTTCAAATGCTGGTACAGGAATTTCAATTCGTTCATCAATACCCGAAGCAAAGATAAAGGCATCCATATTTATAAATAACTGATTTAAAAAAACATCATCGCCTGTTATATAATTTCCATATACAATTTTGACTTCAGGTAATAAAACTAACCCTTCTGGCAAAGAAGGCAAAGCTAATCCCCAAACTTTATGCCCCCTAGCAACTAATTGATTCGCTGCTTCACTACCTAAGAGTCCCGTGACACCAATTATAACTACATTCATAAAAACCTTTCTTGTAAATTTATTAAATTTTTATTATATTTTATTTAATGACAAAATGTTGTAAATATTAAAGATTAAAGTTTTTATAACTTCATAAAGATAATATAATCATCTTTTAAAAGACTCACTTTAGAGTTTGTCAAATCACCATAAAAAAGTTTAATCTCATCATCTCTAATTATACCCATTGGCATTATTTTTTTATCAAATGCTAAATAAATAGATATAACAAGAGATTTGACTGATTTAAAATTTATAGGCAAAGTCTCTACAAATAACTCGCTAACTGGCTTAATAACCATTGCTTGATCATCTAACCCTTCATCATTTGGAGCAATAGTTAGTAAGTTTTCATAAAAAGGTGCCGTTTCTTTAAATAATGCTATTTTACTCATTAAAAGGGAAATGATTTTATTAGACACAATAGCGTTATTTATATTAAAATCTTTAATAATTAAATCATTTCTTGGATCAAGTATCTCCACAATTAAATTTATATTTTTATTTTTTAATTTGCTTTCAATATAAATTAACATATCTATAATATTAGCGTCTAAGCAATCTTTCTGTTGAAATTCATCACTCAACAATAATAAAGTTGCTGGACGCATATTTTCATTAAAAAGATTAATTAATTCATCTAAATCTTCTATTGGTAGATGTTTTGAAATAAACTTACTTTTATGAATATATTCATATTGTTTGAAAGCATTTATAATAAATTCAAATTTGCTATTCTTACCAATAATATATACTTCTTGGTTAGTAGCTTCATTAATAGGTTTAGCGTTTAATTTTATTATTTCTGGTTTAATATTGGTTTTTAAATTTACATGATCATTATTTTCTGCCAGAAAATAAACTGCATTTGCTATTTTTGCAATAGGTATCGAATGACTATTATTATTTAATGACTCTGTGAAATTTTGTTCAGTAGAACAATAAACTTCTGCACCTTTAAATGAAAACAATGATAAATATACATCCTTCATTTTAGGATTAATAATTGTTTGCGCTATAATTTGTCCTAATCTACGATCAAAACAAATTGGAATGACTAAATGTTCATGTAAAGTTTCAACAACATTAGATAGAGCCATTATTTTATCTTTTGTTGAATTGTTTTTAATCTCAGCAACAATTGGAGGGTTATGACTAAATTCAAATCTTCCAACACTTAAGACTACTTTGATAACATTAAGATCACTTTTAATCATATCTTTAGTTATTTCATCATGAGCATCTTTATTCATAATTAAAATTGTAGAAGCTTTTAGAATCGAAATATCGTCAAGATCACTTTCAATTAAAGGATCACCATCTTTAACTAGAACATTAAACGATTTTATATTTTTCTTATTTAAGTTTAGTTCTCTTATCGCACTAGTAATTTGTTTTTCTGCTTCTTGTTTATTAATTTCCGCTAAAATCATTACAGTTACTTTACGTTCAGATATGTATAATAAATCAGCAACCAGTTCAGGAACCTTACTATTCCAGTTTAAAATAACGATATGCTCTTCTAAAAATATTTTTCCTTTACCAGTTTGTTTTTTATGAAAATAATCTTTAATTGCGTTAGTTGTAAGTGCAATAATAGTTCCACTAAACAAGATCATACCAGTTAGTAGTACAATAACTGCTAAAAAAAGCATTTTTGGATTTTCTATAGCTAAAATAGAATTAGGTGAAAGTAACCATTTCATACTGCCATTAGCAAAAGCGTCAATAAAAGTATTGAATGTATCATCAATTAATAAAGCAATTACCGCCGCAATAGATAAAACAATCAAATTAATTAAAACCATGGTTGCAATTATAAATATGAATGGTCTTTTATATGTTTTAATACTAATTACACTTCTTGATTTGCGAAATTTTGCAATAATTTTTTTCATTTTAACACCTCTCTACCAATTATAAACTATAAAAAAGATAGTTTCAAGATTTTATTAATGATTATTTT
>DUUA01000227.1 GCA_012841765.1 Acholeplasmataceae bacterium | reverse complement strand
AATTAATTTTAAAGCGTGGCAATTGCCACGCTTTTGTTTTATAATAGATATTGAGGTGCTACATGAAGAAAAGATTGTGGTTTTTATTAATATCAACAATTTTAATATTCATAATCTTAGTAGTTAGTTTCTTTTTAGGAAATACTAATGAAAAAAGATTTGTTGGAGCTTTTAGTTTAATTTGGGTAGCCTACTTATTAATTATTATTTTCGCAGGATTACCTAAGTTTTTTGTTGCTGTAATATATGGGTTAATAACATCAGTTTTTTTAATATTATTCCCTGAATATAATCTTGCCTTTATTTTAATTGGCTCATTATTATTTGTGTTAAATCCATTATCAGATTTTGAAGACTATGTTGCTAAATATCTACCTAATGAAGGTTCAATTATTGCTAAAATTAGAGGATCATACGAGCCTTTTTATTTATATAGAAAAGAAGTTAAACATTATTATCATTTTCCACAAGTAAGAAAAATTTATACAAGGCCAAGTTATATTAGAATAAGGCAAGCCTTAGTTATTATTATGTCTGTTTTAGCCATCTTTTTATTAATTAGAGAAATTGATATGTTGATGCGCATTTTAACGCAACCATTTAATATTCATGCTTTCTCAGCATCAACATACACAGCAATCCTATTAATTGTATTAACTGTAATTTTATATCGTAAAGGTTTTCAATCAATGTTAAATATTTTAACAGTTTCAATATTTCCACCAGTAGCATATTCTTTATTTGTTGCGGTTAAACCTACCTATTTAGGTATTATTTTAGGCCTAATTACTTTGATTTTAGGAGTAGTAGTTGCAATCTATGAATATATAAGTTATATGCGTAGAGTTGTTTATGAGTATTATCATTATTATGATAATGCAAAACAAGAAGAAGTATTCGCAAATGCTTTGTTTGAGCCGTTTGTCTATAATGATTACTTTTATTTATCAGCTAAATTTAAAATTAAAACAAATTTATATAAGTTTAATAAAAAGTTTCAAAGTATTTTAAATTATTCAAATTTCAAACGTTTTTTCATTACTGCATATACATATAATAAAAACAAGCAAACAGTAACTCTATACACGGAATTTCACTTCCGTGATGAGAAAATAATTGATAAGTTAAATACATATTTAGAAGCATTATTTGAAGATTCAATTACATATAAAATTACTGTTGATAAAGAGAAAAAACTTTATGAACAAGATTTTTTCCATAATGATGACTATATTGTTGCCAGAACAATTTATTTAGCAGAAATACTAAAAGAGTTAGAAATAAAGAGCAATGTCATCATTAGTTTTGTATGCTATTTTAATAGTATTGAAGATGTTAGAGCAATTAGTAAAAACTATGCGGTTACAAGAATACCAGAATTAGATTTAGAAAATATTATTACAGTTAGAATTGATACTAAAGTAAGTAATATCAATTATGTAATTGAGGCAAGAGTAAGAGAAATATTAATTGATCTCTTAATAAATCGCGGAAAATACGTAAGAGTTTCAGTATATTATTAAGACTTGAATCTTGACAAAAAAATTATAAAATGATAAAGTAAAATTAACTTAGGAAGTCGCTGGAGAACCCAAAGCTTCAGAACGGGAATTTAAACTATATGGGAGTTGAACGCCAAGCTTTTTTGGAATCCCGATATATAGATAAGGGAAATGCCCACTTAAATAAACACGTTCTCACATACTTCCTAAGCTTTTTTTTATAGAATTTTTTAAAACACTTGAAAGGAAGTTTGTAGATGAGTAAAGAATTATTAAAGAAATTATCAGAGGTTAATGGTGTACCAGGTAATGAATATCTTGTAGCTAATACAATTTTAGAAGAAGTAAAACCATTAGTAGATGTTGTTAATAAAGACAACTTAGGATCGCTAATTGCTGTCAAAGGAAATAATGGTCCTAATGTAATGATTGGTGGCCATATGGATGAAGTTGGTTTAATGGTAACAAGTATTACTAAAGAAGGATTTATTAAATTTCAAACATTAGGTGGATGGTACTCACAAGTAATGTTAGCTCAAGAATGGACAATTACTACTGAAAAAGGTGAAGTAATTGGTGTTACAGGCTCTAAACCACCACATATTTTATCTGCAGAAGAACGTAGTAAAGCTGCAAATATTGATGATATGTTTTTAGATATTGGTGTAAGCAATAGAGAAGAGGCAGAAGCTTTAGGCATTAAACCAGGTGATATGATAACACCAGTTCAACAATTTAGAGAATTAGGGAATAAAAACTATCTATTAGGAAAAGCTTGGGATAATAGAATTGGTAGTGCTGTTGTAATTGAAGTACTAAGAGCATTAGAAAATGAAAAACTATCAAATAATCTTCATGGTGTTTTTACAGTTCAAGAAGAAGTTGGACTAAGAGGTGCAAAAACATCTTCATATATGGTTGAACCAAAAATTGCATTTGCAATTGACACTGGACTTGGTAATGATGTTCCAGGTAGTAAATCAGAAGAACAATCACTAGGTAAAGGTCCACAAATATTATTATATGATGGTGGATTAATTGCTCATAAAGGGCTAAGAAACTTTGTTATAGAAGTTGCTAAGGAAGAAGGCATTCCTTATCAAGAGGGCTTAATTAAAGGCGGTAGAACTGATGCTGGTATGATGCATCTATCCCATCATGGTGCTGCAGCATTATCTATTTGTATTCCAACTAGATATATGCACTCTCATACATCAATTATTCATTATGAAGATTACTTAAACACAATTAAATTAATGGTTGCAGTTATCAAAAAATTAGATGAAAAAACAGTTGATAAAATTTTATTTAATTTCTAATAAACTAATTTAGCACGGTATTTACCGTGCTTTTTTTGTAAATAATCATTATTGAATATTTTTACTGGAAAAATAAATATATTATGATATCATAATAGAGGATTATAGATAAGAGGTTATAGAGAAATGATATCAACAAATAAATTAACAATACAAATGGGAAAAGATATTCTATTTGAAGATGTAAGTATTAAATTTAATCAAGGCAATTCATACGGTGTTATTGGGGCGAATGGTTCTGGTAAGTCTACTTTCTTAAAAGTACTTGCAAAAGAATTGAAACCATCAAGCGGTTCAGTCTTTATGGAAAGTGATAAAAGACTTTCTTTCTTAAAGCAAGATCATTACGCATATGATGAATATACCGTAATAGATACTGTAATTATGGGTAATAATAAACTATATAAAATAATGAAAGAAAAAGATGAAATTTATCAAAAACCAGATTTTTCTGAAGAAGATGGGATTATTGCAGGAAAATTAGAAGAAGAATTTGATCATTTAGGTGGATGGGACGCAGAATACGATGCAGCAGTACTATTAACTGGTCTTGGCATTGAACCAAATCTACATTATGAAATGATGAAAGACTTAGAAGGGCCAATTAAAGTTAAAGTGCTATTAGCACAAGCACTTTTTGGCAACCCAGATGTATTATTACTAGATGAGCCTACTAATAACTTAGATATAGAAGCAATTAGATGGTTAGAAGAATATTTAATTAACTTTAAAAATACATTAATTATTGTTTCACATGACCGTTATTTCTTAAATAAAGTATGTACTCACATAGCAGACATTGATTATAAACAAATTACTTTATATGCTGGAAATTACGATTTTTGGTATGAATCTAGCCAACTAATGTTAAAACAAGCAAAAGAAGCAAATAAAAAAGCAGAAGATAAAATAAAAGAACTTCAAGATTTTATCGCTAGATTTAGTGCGAATGCATCTAAATCTAGACAAGCAACATCTAGAAAAAAACTATTAGATAAAATTGAAGTTAAAGATATTAAACCATCGACTAGAAAATATCCATATATCAATTTTGTTCCTAAAAAACAATTAGGTGATGATATTTTAACAGTTGAAAACATTAATAAGACTATCGATGGAGAAGTCCTATTAAAAAATATTTCATTTATTGTTGGTAAAGAAGATAAAATTGCTTTTGTTGGTAATAACGAAAAAGCTAAAACAATGCTATTTGATATTATTACTGGAAGTGAAAAAGATTTTACCGGAACAATTAAATTTGGTGAAACAGTCCAACCATCATATTTTGAAAGAGACCACAATCACTTTTTCCAACAAGATAAACCAATTATTGATTGGTTAGGTAACTACTCAGATAATTTAGAAAACACCTATATTAGAGGCTTCCTAGGTAGAATGTTATTTTCTGGTGAAGACTCATTCAAAAGTGTAAAAGTATTATCTGGAGGAGAAAAAGTTAGATGTTTAATTTCTAAAATGATGATAGAAGAAGCAAACCTATTAATTTTAGATGAGCCAACCAACCATCTTGATATGGAGGCTATTACCTCACTTAATAAAGGTTTAATTAACTTCAATGGCGTTGTTTTATTTTCATCAACAGACCACCAATTAGTTCAAACGACTGCAAATAGAATCATTGAAATATTTGATGATGGAACAATCATTGACCAACCAATGACATATGATGAGTATTTAGAATCGAAAATCAAATAAATTAATAATATTATTAATTTTAAGAAATAAAGAGACATAAAAAAACAAATAAAGAGAAGTACCTAAATTTTATTTTGGGGACTTCTCTTTATTTTTGTTGTACTAATGATAAAAATTCATTAGAATCATTAATTTTAAAATTAACTT
>DUUA01000226.1 GCA_012841765.1 Acholeplasmataceae bacterium | reverse complement strand
GTCAAAAATTTTGAAAATCTAGAATTTAGGTAAATGATAAATATGAATAGTTTGAGTAATTGGATTTATATTAAAGAAAATGACAATGCAGCACGTTATGTTTTAGGAGTTGAAGGTAAATCACCACTTATATTTTTTGGAGTAAACCCAAGTACAGCAGCACCGAATAAACTTGATAATACTGTTAAAAATGTTGTTAAACTAGCGAAAAAGGAAAAAAAAGATAGTTGGATTATGTTGAATATATACCCACAAAGAGATACCAATCCAAACGGAATGCACTTCAATTCAAATGATAAATATTATCAAAGAAATATTAGAGAAATCGAATACATATTAAAATCAAATCAAAGAAGTGTTTTAATAGCTGGCTGGGGAAATCTGATAGAAAAAAGAAATTATTTAAGCGAGGCACTAAAAGAAATTTATTTATTATCAGTTAAGTATAATTGTACATGGATGTGTTTAGATCAAAATAAAAGTGGTCACCCAAAACATCCATTATACGTAGCTATTGATAATAGCACTTTAAAAGAATTTGATATAAAAGAACAGTATAGATTCTAAAGTCACTTTTGGTGGCTTTTTTCTTTATATAAGTAAGTTTTGAGGTGAAAAAAATGAATAATAATAAAAAGATTAAAACTGAATATGAACGCTTAAAAAAACTATTTGCTTCTGTAGATCCAACTAAAACAGAACTTGTAGATAATTTATTAAATGAAGCTGCATTTATGAAAATACAATTATCAGATTTACAAGAACAAATCAAAAAGTATGGTGCAATACAAATATCCTCAAAAGGAAATCAAAGACAAACAGAAGCAGCTAAATATTATACAAAACTTGTAAATAGTTATGGAACAGTAATCAAAACATTAAATTCCATTATGGGTAAAAACGTAATGGATGAAGATGATGAGTTTGATAAATTTATGGCTAAAATCTCAGAATGAATCATTTGTTAGATTATTATAACGAAATTCAAAAAGGAAACATTGTCGATGGTAAAGAACTGTTTACTGTAATTGAATCTTTAATTGCTGATATGGATAATCCTAGATATATCTTTGATGAAAAACCTGGTAACATTAGAATTGAGTTTATTGAAACATTTTGTAAACATACTAAAAGTCCTTTTAATGGACAACCATTCTTATTAGAACTATGGGAGAAAGTAGTCCTTCAGGCTGCTTATGGATTTAAGATGTCAGGATACATATAGAGATAACCATGCAATTATTATCCATATAACCGATGATGATTTGATCAGATTACTAGAAGAATATAAGTCAAAATTTGAAGGTTCTTATAATAGTATAATTTCTGCTATGATAGATGAAGTAATGTTCTCATAAAAAATCAAAATTGGTATTACATAAATAAAAATAGTATTGGTTAAGTATATAACCACAAAAATACAAGATAATATTTAAAATAAAAAAAGTATTTAGTGTAGTTTTAAATGTTTTGAAAACATTAAAATGAACACAGGCACCAATTTTTTTATTGCAAAATCAACACATCAAACATAAAGTATGTTTTAAAATCAACACAAATCTATAAAAGTATGTTGCATAATTAACACATTAACTTTGGAGTTTGTTGCAAAATGAACACACCAGATTGAAAGTTTGTAGCATTTCATTTACAGCAAGACATCTTGATATTTAATAATGCTACACTTTTGTGTAGCATTATTTTGTATTTAAAAGCTGTTGTTTCGAGACCGCTATTTTTATAATAAAAAATAGAAAAGAAATATTAAAAATGATATAATTATATCAAAGTTTAAGAGAGGTTTTATAATGAAAAAGTTACTATTTTGGCTTTTACTTTTGTTATTGTTAACATCATGTAATAATACAGAAAATAATTTAATTGAAGATTATAGTTTTTATAAGGGTTATGATATTACTAATAAGGATAATTTAGTCGAACTTAAATATGGTGATGATTATTATATTAAAATTAGTAATAAGGTTTTTATTAGTTTGGGTAATAAAACTTATGAAGATAATTTAGAGATAAATGATAAAATAATTAAAGTAGATAATAAAGTCATTTATTTTAATAAAGATAAAACGATGTTTGAATTATTAATTGATAATGAATTACTAATATTCACTAAAACTAATAATGTTGAAACTTTTGAAGAAGATTTTTTTAAATATACTACAGATGGTTTTAGCAGTCTAACTAACTTTAAGCTAACTTTTGATAAAATAGGTGGTTTTGATCTACAGTATAATAAGAATAGTAAATTAGCAATAGAAGATGGAAAATATAGTAAATATATAAATTACTATGTTTTAAATAGTGGCAGTAAAAGTTATCTAATTGATAATGAATATAATTTCTTTTTTGATTCTATGACTATAAAATTAAAAAAAGAAAATTCAGAAGAAAATATTGTTAAAGTAACTAATTATAATTATAGAAATGATATTAGTTTAAGTAGCGAGTTTAATTCAGCAATATCTAATATTTTCACTGATAATAAATACATCTTAACTGATGAAGTTATATCTAGCGGGACAAGGACAACCTTTTATAACTATAGTGACTATAGTTGTTACATCTCTAGGTTTTCAAGTAAGTTTTTGGTATATGAGGGAGAATATTTAGAGGATAAAGGTGATGGCACTTTTGAAGGTAGTTTTTCCCTAAATATAAGTTCACTTCAGTTTTTTGAAGCATTAAATAGTAATTATGAAATATATAAAGAAAGTAATACAAAATACTATTTAAAAATTAATTATAGTGTAATTCAAGACTCAATGTTAATGGATAGCAATTTCTTTGAATTTGCTTATTATGATAATAATCTAAATGAATATTATTTTGAGGTTATACTCGATAATGAAAATATTAATATTAATATCTATAATAACCAAAATAAGCATGTCTATAAACAAGAATATGTATATAACGACTTAGAAGATCAAGTTGATTTATCTGTTGCAAAACAGACAAGAGCTTTCAATTTATTAGATGCAGTTATTCCAATTAATTTTGATAAAGAATATTTTATTGAAAACTCTCGCTTTAAAACACAAAATAACTATTTTAAAATTGATTTTGTAATAGGTTACTACACAATTGATATATCAAAGTTGGAAAAAATTGATTTTTACGATAAAGAAGGACAAAAATATTCTATCTTTGATATTTTTGAAGATGTAAAGTTTTATAATGAAGGAGCAGAAAAATTTAGTTTTTTTGTAAATAGCGATAAAACCTATTACATAAAAATAGATACTACACCTTATGGAACTGCGTCTTTTTATGACTATATCTTTAAAGTAAGTAAATATGATAATCTTAATAATGAAGAAGTTTTATTTGCTTGGTATGATAATAAAGACATTAATGTTGATAACATTTATATTGCTAAAGAAGTTAAGTTAAACTTTAATGAAAATAAGATTATTAATGTTAAAGCGGAATCATTAGAACCTCTTTATATTGAAATTCAAAATACTGAAGGGTTTATTACAGGGACTTATATTAATAAATCATTTAATCATTCTTTTAAAATATTTAAAGGAGAAACTTATAAAATAGTATTAAGAAGAGATGCATTATTAACGATAACAGATGGAGTTGATGATTTATATCAAACAACAAAAGAAACTCCTTTTGATTTATCTAATTATAATGGGGAAAACTTTATTACTGGAACAGCTTTTAGAACGGATTTCTTTATTTTCAATACTAATGAAAAATCATATAAGTTTAAAACTTCATTATATATGATTCTTGAAATAACTGATAGCATGGGCTCTATTATAAAACCGCAAAACTCAATAAACTATATTGATAACTATGTTTTAGAAAGTAATAATACATATTATATAACTGCTTTGTCAAAACAATTATATATAAATTACAATTTTGAGCTTATTGAAATACTTACTGGAGATATTAATGTAACTAAACTGCCATTTAAAGAAGAAGTTAATTTTTCTTCAACTACGACTATAGAATTTGAATTGACTAATAAATCTTTAATATACTTATCTTCCGATTTTAGTTTTGAAGAATTATTATTTAAAGGTGAAGTTATCTTTACTGATATTAGTGAAGTTGCTTTAGTATTAGATAAGGGACATTATACAATTAAATCAAAACACCAAAATTATGATTCAAATATAGTTATTGAAGTAATAGAAAGTAACTCAGATAAAATTTCTTTTAATCAAGGTGTGGAACTAATAAATAGTTTATCTACTGTTTATAATTTTCAACATGAAAAAGAGATTTTTAGAATAATAACTAACAAAAATATGACATTAAGGGTTAATCTTGAAGGAAATGCAAATTATTATATTAAGAATGATAAATATATATCAGAAGAACCACAAGCACATGGGTATAGGGTATATATGTATGATTCTAATATTGATTTTATAGAAATATATGCGATGGGTATAGGACAAAGAACCATTAAACTTAATTATTATTAAAGTGAAACATTTTATACTAGGTAATAAAATTCAATTTTTACTCATATATTTTTGACATGGGTAAGTTTTACCTATAAAGTAATATTAAAGGAGTGTGATATTCATCTTTGATTTAAAGATGTTACCATCTAAATTTGATTTTGATACAATAGAAGTATTAAAACAGTTAGCAAAATCTCATAAAGCACTTTCTGAGTTAAAAGGCTTATCTGAAGTAATTCCAAATAAAAACATATTGATTAACACTGCCATGATTAATGAAGAAAAAAACAGTTCAGAAATAGAAAATATAATAACCACACATGATGATTTATATAAAGCTATGAGCACTTCTAAAGGAAGTGTTGAATAAAAAGAGGTTATCAACTATCGTAATGCTCTATGGGCTGGTTATGAGATGATAAGAGATAAAGAAATATTAAAATTAATTAATTCTACCATTCAATTGGTAGTTTTTTTATTATATTCAAGATAAATCATTTGCTTATAATAAATAAATGGCTTATTATAGTAGCATATTTTATAAAAGGAAAAAGAGCGAGAAAAATCATAATATTTTAAGT
>DUUA01000225.1 GCA_012841765.1 Acholeplasmataceae bacterium | reverse complement strand
GATATATATATATTGCAAATATTTAGTATTTTTTTAGAGTTATTATATTATAGTTTTATTTCCTTGCTTTTAATTAAAGTATTTGATAACCTTTTTATAGTTATGGTCCCAATAATTGGAAAATTCATGTCATTATATTTGATAGATTCAAAGAATGAATTATCAAAAGTAATCTTGTTTTGGTTTCCTTCGAGTTACAATAGCAATATTATTCAAACATTAACAGTTATAATAGAAATTATTTTTTTGTTTTTAATTATTATTTGGATAGAAATAAATAAAGATTACTAAGAAAAAGACTGATTGTTTTTATTGACATTCAATCCGTTTTATAGTATACTTATTAAGTAATATCATAGTGGAAAGAAGAAGTCCCACTTCTCACCTGACTAATTATGTTGGTAGGTAAATGTCACTTTACAAATAGATTTTGTGAATGTAAGTGGGCCAATTTTGTGCTCACTTTTTTCTTTCTATGATAAATATATTTACGGAGGTGTTGCACAATTAGCAAGAATTTTAACAAGAAAAATGAAACTTTAGTTAATGAAACTATTCCTTTTGATAAGGTTTTAGTAATTGATGATAAGGGAGAAGCTTTAGGAGTTAAAGATACTTTTGAAGCAAGAAAGATGGCTACTGCGAAAGGATACGATTTAGTTTGTGTTGCTCCAGATGCCAAACCACCAGTTTGTCGCTTTATGGATTATACTAAATATCGATTTGAGCTTAAGAGAAAAGCTCGCGAATCTAGAAAAAATCAAAAAGTTGTAAGCTTGAAGGAAATCTGGTTAACACCAGTTATAGGTTCAAATGATTTTGAAACTAAATTAAGAAAAGGAAGATCTTTCCTTGAAAATGGTGATAAATTAAAGGTAACTTTAAGATATCGTAGTTATCGTATGTTAAATAATGAAGGACCTAATATGGAAATGTTAGATAAATTTGTTGAAAAAACAAAAGATTTGTCTACTGTTGAAACTCAACCAAAACTCGAAGGTAGAAATATATCGATGTTATTAGTTCCTTTGAAAGAAAAATAATAAGGAGAAATTATTATGCCAAAAATGAAAACCCACAAAGGTTTAAAAAAGCGTATTAAGATTTCAGCAACTGGAAAAATTATGCGTAGACGCCCTGGAACAAGTCATTTAGCTCCAGGAAAAACTCAAAAAAGAATTAGACATTTAAGAAAAAGCACAATGGTATCAAAATCTGATTTGAAGAGAATTAAGCAAGCAGTTGCTGTTATAAAAAATTCATAATATTTTGAATAGGAAAATAAAAGAAAAGATAGAAAGGAGTGTATTGTAATTATAAAAGGCAGATTAATATTTAAATATTAGTAATTTCTTTTATAAATATTATACAGGTTAAGAATTATGGCACGTACAAAAGGCGGAGTAGTTTCTCGCAGAAGAAGAAAAAAAGTCTTAAAACTATCCAAAGGATATTTTGGCTCGAAACATACACTATATAGAACAGCCAATCAACAAGTAATGAAATCATTATCTTATGCATATCGAGATAGAAAAAATCGTAAGAGAGAATTTCGTAAATTGTGGATTACTAGAATTAATGCTGCAGCAAGAATTAATGGATTATCATATAATACCTTAATGCATGGATTAAAATTAGCAAATGTATCAATAAATCGTAAGATGTTATCTGAAATTGCTATTAATGATCCAGCTGGATTTATTAAAATTTGTAAAACTGCAGAAAAGAAATTAGCAAAATAAACATCAGAAATGATGTTTTTTTTGTGATTTTACTTTTTTTCTATTGCATGGTATAATTAAGTATTATAAAAAATGAAAGGTGCTTTAAAATGATTGAAAAAAACTATACAGTAAAGATTAATGAAAATATTTATAAATTTAATGAAAAAATTACTTTAAAAAAATTAGCTAAAGATTTAGGATTTGAGGCTTATCTTGCAAAAGTTAATAATAGAATTCGAGAACTTGATTATTATATTAATTATGATTGTGAAGTTCAGTTTTTAGATTTAACATACTCTGAATCAGTAAGAGCATATGAAACAACTTTGAGATTTCTTACTATTATGGCTTTAGAAAAACTATATCCAGAAGCTAAAATTAAATTTACGCAAGGAGTATCTAGAACAACAGCAGCAGCTGTTACTGGAGTAATGGTGGATTCATCCTTTTTAAAAAAATTGGATCAAGCAATGAGGGAATTGATTGATAAAGATGCTGATATTGTCAGATTTAAATTATCAAAAGAAGATGCAATAAAATTATATTTAAAACAAGGTTATAAGGATAAAATTGAGGCCTTGAGATACCGACCTGAAGAAACAGTTAATATTTATCAATGTGAAGATTACTATAATTATTTATATGGATATATGTTACCTTCAATGGGGTATTTAGATAAATATAAACTAATCCAATATTTTCCTAATTTTTTAATTGCTTATCCTAGAGCGGAAACTAATGGTAAAATTCCTTTATTTGAAGATTCTCCATCTTTTGGTAAAATGATTAGAGAAGCGCAAAATTGGGCAATTAACTGTGAATGTGATGATATTGTTAAATTGAATAGTCATGCAACACAAGAAAGTGTTATTGATTTAGTTAACATGTGTGAGGCGAAACATAATAATATGTTAGCTGATCTTGGATTAATTATTAAAGAAAATATTGAAAATATTAGGTTAATTGCTATTGCTGGGCCATCATCTTCTGGAAAAACTACTTTTTCACATAGATTAAGAATTGAATTAATGACCAGAGGAATAAGACCTTTAAAAATATCAATTGATGATTATTATTTAAACAAAGACCAAGCTCCTAAAGATGTACACGGTGAAGCGGATTTAGAACATGTTGACTCAATTGACATTGAATTATTTAATCAACACTTAATTTCTTTAATTGGTGGTGAAGAGGTTCAATTACCTCGTTTTGATTTTAAATTAGGCAAAAGAGTTTTTGGAAAGAAAATTAAAATATCTAGTAATCAACCAATTATTATTGAAGGAATTCATGCCTTAAATGAAAAACTTACTACTTCGATTCCAAAGCATCAAAAGTTTAAAATTTATATTAGTCCTTTATCACAAATTAATATTGATGATCATTCGCAAATTAATGCAACTGAAATAAGACAATTAAGAAGAATAGTTCGTGATGCTAAATATAGAAAAACAGCCCCATCTGCTACTTTTGGAATGTGGAGTTCTGTTAGACGTGGAGAGTTTAAATGGATTTACCCATTCCAGGAAGAAGCGGATTATATTTATAATTCGGAACTTACTTATGAACTTGGAGTTATGAGAAAATATGCACTTCCAGTACTAGAAGCAATTGATAGAAATGATGAATATTTTGTTGATGCTAATAGAATAGTAAAATTCTTAAAACTTATTAAAGAAATTGATGAAAAGTATGTACCTTGTAATTCTCTCTTAAGAGAATTCATAGGTGATAGTTGTTTTTACTAATGAAAAAAATAGAATTAAAAGATTATCAAGAAAACTTTTCTTATCATATGGCAAAAGATGCAGCGTTAGTTACTGCTGGGTCAATTAATAATTTTAACACAATGACTATTGGTTGGGCTCATCTAGGTATTGTTTGGGGGAAAGAGACATTAGTCGTTTATGTGAGACCTTCTCGTTATACTTATAAGTTTATGGAAGAAAATGATTATTTTACAGTTAGTTTTTTTGATAAAACTCATAAAAAAGCTTTAGGTTTTTTGGGAACTAAAAGTGGTAGAGATTTAGACAAAGTTAAAGAAGTAAATTTTCATCCGATAGAAGTAAATAATAGTGTTACTTTTCAAGAAGCAAGAGTTACTTTTGTTTTGGAAAAGATTTATCATCAAGATTTAGATTCATCTGTTATTAATGAAGATATTAAAAATAAATACTATGGTGATAATTGTTTTCATCGTATATATATTGGAGAAATAAAAGAAATAATTATGCATTAAAAAAAGCAGGTTCATTTAAGATGAGCCTGCTTTTAAATCCAAATTGGCAAATTATAATTTCTTAGTATTGCAAAAGCAATAAATGAAATTATAAAAATAAAAAATGTTAAATATAATGTGAATATTTTATTGCTAGTTTTGTTTTTGTAATAGTAATTGTGAATTAACAAGAAAAAACTTAAATATCCAAAAAAAATTGACTGGATTAAAAAAAAGTAATATAAGAATAACATTATATGACTCTTCCTAAAAAGATTGCTTCTAATAATGAATAAATGTTTTCTTTATTTATTTCTCTTTTAATAATAGTAAATGTATCTTGAATAATAACAAATAAAGATATAGGAAATACTAGGATTGTAAATAGCGGGTGGTAAGAAAATGCATTAATAATATTAAAATGAAGGATTGATGAAAATGCTCTTGTTACACCACAAGTTGGGCAAAGATAACCTGTTATATTATGAAAATGACAAATTGTATTATTAATAAAATATGATGTTGGAATAATTATAAAAGAAACAAATAATATAAAATATAATATTAT
>DUUA01000224.1 GCA_012841765.1 Acholeplasmataceae bacterium | reverse complement strand
CAAAATATGATAAAAATGTATATTTATTAATAAAATATTGATAATAATTTTCGACACAAATAGCTTCATTAACTAAAACCAGTTTTGCTTTATGATAATTTGTTCGGTTTTTTATTACTTCTAAACTACTATATTTTGGACTTTTTTCATTAATATAATTAATATCATTTTCTTCATACATTATTGATAAACCAATATTTTCTAATGGTAAAAAAATTCCTGACATTGTTGTTACAACAATGTCAACATTTTGATGTTTTACCTGCATATAATTATCAAAATATTGTGAATTTGGAATTGCTGAATTAAAATTATAAATAACTGCATTAAATAATTTACTTTCTAAAAAGTTTGCAACTTCAAAAGATTGTAAAATTGATTTAGTAACTACTAATACTTGTTTATTATTAATTAAAACTTCAGAAATAATATCTAGTAAAAACTTATCTCTAAACTCTATATCATTAGTAACAAAAAGATAAGGTTTTTTACTATTAGTAACATACTTATTTTTTACTTCTTTCTCTTCAAATGTATAGTTAATAATAGGTCTAAAAAAAGTCTTTTCTTCTTTTTCAATAATTAGTTCTTTTTTTACCTTCAAATAACCTTTTTTTACAAGATCCTTAATTATAAAATAACTACAATCACAAGCAGTGCTAATATCGTTAATATCACTATTACCATTCGCTTTTAAAAAATCAATTACCCTTTTTCTTTTAACTGTTAATGAATTAATATCATCTTTTTTCTTTTTATTAAAGCTAAATATATTTTCATATTTTCTTGTTCCATACTGATAATTATCGTAAATTATTTCCAAATTCCCTTTTTTTACTTCTTTGTTAATTCCAGGGAGGATATCAATCAAGTCACTATCTAATATTATTTTGTCTTTTTCTTTAAAAAGTAATGCAACATTAGCATCTAGAAAATTATAATTAATTACTTTCAAATACTTTCTATATTTAGTTTTTAAAAAAGCAGGATACATTAGATCAAGACTGCTAACAAGCAGGCTCCTGGTTTCTTCGCTAATTTTTAATGCAAGTTCAATTTGTTCCTCTGTTAATTGTTTATCAAAATCAAAAACATCTATTAGCTCTTTTATTTCTCCTGAATAGTCTGTTTCTTCAGAAATCTCAATAACATAACCTAAAATTTCGCGTAAATTAAAATTCACTAAAACTCTACTACCAATAAATATATAGTCAATAAATTTATCTGGTATTTTATAAGTGTACATTATATCGACATTACTTGATCTGACATCAACAACAATTTTTGCAAACATTAAAAATCACCTCCTTATAGTTTTTTAACAGCTAAGGCTATAGCTCCATATAATCCGGAATCATCTTTTAATTTAGGTTCAATAATAAAATTATTTATATCTTCTAATAAAGGGTACTTAAAATATCCGTTATTTATTTTCTTAAATTCTTCTCTAATTAAAGGAATTAACTTTTTTTGATGGCTTACTCCGCCACCAATAATTACTTTATCTGGTGCAAATGCCAAAGTGTAGGCATAAATGCCTTGAGCTAAATAATTTGCCTCTTGTCTTAAAATATCCTCTCTTTTTTCTAATTCATCATAGGGCAAATTATATCTTAAATCTAAACTATTACCGCTTGCTAAACCTTCCAAGCAATCATCATGAAATTCACATGAACTTAAATGATTATCATTTTCTCCACGTTTGATAGTAATATGACCCATTTCAGTATGATGATTCCCTTGTAAAACAGTTCCATTATAAATAACGCCAACTCCAACACCAGTTCCAACTGTAAAATATAAAATATTTTTAAATTTACTATTAAAACCAAAATAATATTCACCAAATGCTGAAGCAACAACATCAGTATTAATATGAACATTACAATTTAATTTTTCTTTTAAATAATTATAAATATCATAGTGTTTCCATTTTTCTTTAGGTGTATCTAAAATTGTTCCATATTTTTTGTTTTTTTTATCTAATGAAATGGGTCCAAAACAACCTACACCCAAATCTTCAATATGAAATGGAAGAAAAAAATTAACAACCTTTTGCATTGTCTCTTCTATTGTCGTTGTTTTTATAATAACTGACTTCATAATCTCACCAGAAGAAATAGCCACAGCACATCTAAATTTTGTACCACCAGCTTCAATAGCACCAATTAACATATAATTATCCCCCTATATTATATATTTTATCATACACAGTTAAAAAAATACACATTTACTTATATTATATAGTTATTTTTAGTAATTACTTTTTTTAATAAAAAAAGCAGGTATCCCTGCTAATTACTTTTCTTCAGTTACTTTTTTAATAAAAATTTTGCCTTCATAAATCTCTTCTAAGGCAATACCAATTGGTTTTTTATTATAAGGATTTTCTATTAAACATGTGCCATCTTTTTTAATTGCTTTTGCTCTTTTTGCAGCACCAACAACTAAAACATACTTCGATTGAGTTTTATCTAATAATACGTCAATAGATGGATATCTCATACCATCCTTAGAATGATCAATTTTCATTTTCTGCCTCCAGCATTTGTTTATATTTTTGAATTGTTCTCTCGGTTTTTGCATGTTCCGCTCTAATAATAGCCATAATTTTATCTGCAGCATTTTCTACTGTATCATTTACTACAATATAATCATACATATAAGCAAGATGTAATTCTCTTTCAGCTTTATTGCATCGCTCTTCAATAAGTTCAACAGGTTCAGTTCCTCTACTCATTAATCTATCTTTTAAAGTTGTAAAACTGGGTGGTGCAATAAAGATGAAAATTGCATCTTTCATTTTCTCCCGGACTTGAGTCGCCCCATTTACTTCTATTTCTAAAACTACTTCTTTCCCTAATTCGAGGTTTCTTTCAACTTCATTTAAAGGTGTTCCATAATAATTATTGATAAATTCAGCATATTCAAGCATCTGTCCTTCAGCAATTCTTTTTTCAAACTCATCTTTAGTAACAAAAAAATAATCAACACCATCAATTTCTTTAGATCTCGGCTTTCTTGTAGTCATAGAAACAGAATATACAAGATCATGCCCAGTCATATTAAACAAGGCACTGCGCACAGTCCCTTTACCCACACCTGATGGACCCGATATAACTACTAGCAAACCTTTATCATCTAATTTCACAAGTCACCCCTAAAGAATATTTGTATTATTATACCTTATTTTTTGAAATAAGTCAAATTAGAAAAATGAAAAAAAATATATATTTTCATGATAATTTCTTTCAAATATTGTTTATAT
>DUUA01000223.1 GCA_012841765.1 Acholeplasmataceae bacterium | reverse complement strand
TTATAGCATAAATAAAAATATATACAAATATCAATTTGCATATATTTTTAAAAAACTAATTATCTTATTTTTTTGCAACTAATACTTTTTTAAGATTAACAAATCTTGGTAAACCATCAACTAATGGAGCTTTGTAATCTCCTTGTATTAATGGTAGAGCATAATCAACAAATTCTTGCGTTAAGCCTGAATTATCAGCTTTTATCCATTCAAGCGGAACTTTCTTTTCAGCATTAGCCACTAAATTTACATCAGTTAAATCATAAATGATTTTATATTCATTTGCTTTTTCGTCACGTTTGAATATAACCATTTTATCGGTCTCACCATTAATTGCATGTTTAACAGCCATAACACCAGCCATATATGCCTCTTCTACATCTCTTGCACTTGCAAGATGAGCTCCGCATCGTTGCATTAAAGAAAATTCAATTGGTCTTACCTTTACTCCCGTTGCTTCATTAATTTCATTAGCTAGGAAATTTGCTAGACCACCAAGTTGTGCATGACCAAATGAATCTCTATTAAGAGATGAAGCATATTCAGAAATATATCTTCCAGTTTTATCTTTTATTCCTTCGCTAACAGCTATAATTACTTTGTCATTTTTAATTTTAGCAACTTCTTTTACTTGATGAATAAATTCTTGTAAATCAAATGGTTTTTCAGGCAAATAAATTAAATCCGGTCCAAGATTCTTATATTTAGCAAGTTCTGATGCCGCTGTTAACCAACCTGCATTTCTTCCCATTATCTCTACAACCGTAATTAATCCTGTATCATATACATGAGTGTCTAAATATAATTCCATTAAAGTTGTTGAAACATATTTTGCTGCACTTCCATAACCTGGACAATGATCAGTCATCGCTAAATCGTTATCAATAGTTTTAGGAACTCCCATAACTCGGACTTCATGCCCTGATTTTTGCATATATTTACTAATTTTATTACAAGTATCCATAGAGTCATTTCCACCATTATAAAAAAAATAACGAATATTATATTTTTTAAATACTTCTAATAATTTAATATAATCTGTTTCATCTATTTCTTCAGGTTCCAATTTATATCTTACTGAACCTAAAGATGAAGATGGAGTAGTTTTCAACAATTCTAATTCTTCTCTATCTTCTTTACTAATATCAAAAAATCTTTCATTTAAAATCCCTTTAATTCCGTGCTCAGCACCATAAACAGCAGTGATATTTTCTTGTGATAATGCTTCTATAAACACACCTGCAGCACTTGCATTAATTACCGAAGTAGGCCCTCCTGATTGACCAAAAAGACATGCTCCTTTTAAAACTTTCATTTAATACCTCCTATTTTTTTACAACATTTATATTATATCAAAAATAGCTTTGATAATCAACTAGACTTTTTTCTTGTTCTGTAAATTATATACTATTTTTAAAAGCATTTTTTCTGATAAAAATCTAGAAAAAAACTTTGCTAATCTCATCTTTTTTTCAGGTATAATAATTAATTTCTTTTTAAACATTTTATTAACAGCAATTTTAGCTACTTTTTCACTACTTATAGGTTTTGATTGAAAATTAACATTTGCAACATTCCAAAAATTAGTATCAACTGGCCCTGGACAAAGTACTGAAATATTTGTCTTAGAATTTACCATCTTTAATTCTTGATAAATTGCTAATGATAGACTATATAAATAGTTCTTAGATGCATAATATGATGCCATTAATGGTCCACTAAAAAAACTAGCACTAGAACAAACATTTAAAATATAACAATCTTCTTTTTCAAAAAAATCATTAACAAAATGCTTTAATAACATTTGTGGAAACAAGGAATTAAGATTGACCATGTTTAGCTCTTTTTTAATATCTAACTCATTAAACAAACCATGTATTCCATAACCAGCATTATTAACTAATATTTTAATATCATAACCTTTAATTTCACTAATCAGTTTATCAAAATTATTAATATTACTTAAATCACAACTTATTATTTTTATTTCACTATTTAATTCATTTTTTAAACTTTGCATCTTTTCAATATTTCTTGATACTAATATTAAATCATAACCTTTTTGACTTAACAACAATGAAATATCTTTTCCTATTCCGGAACTAGCTCCAGTAATTAATGCATACGCCATCTTTAATTACTCTCGCATTTTAATGTTAATAAAGAACACATCTCTAACCCTTTAGTATTTGGAAATAAATCAAAAGCATTAACTTCAACAATATCATATTTTTCATCTAAAAGAGCTAAATCTCTAGCAAGAGTAGATACATTACAAGATATATAAATAATTTTCTTTATTTGTTTATCAATTATTGCATTTATTAATTCAATATCTAATCCTTTTCTTGGAGGATCAATAATTATACAATCAATATTTTTAATATCTTTAATTTTTTCTTCTGTTTTCCCTAAGATAAATTCAACATTTTTAATATTATTCTTTTCTTTATTGATATTAGCATTTCCAATTGCTTCTTCTATTATTTCAATTCCAAAAACTTTTTGGACTTTATCTGCTATTTGTAAAGCAATAGCTCCAACGCCACAATAACCATCAACAACTTTTTGATCTTCCTTAGTAATATAACTTTTTACTTTATTAAATAAATTAATCATTTGTATATGATTCACTTGAAAAAAAGCTCTATAGTCTAAAACATATTTAATATCATTTACTTCTTCATAAAGCATTTTGTTATGAAATATAATTTTATCTTTTTTCCCTAATATTTTATTAGTTTCTTTACTGTTAATATTCATCACTAATTGTATAATATTTGGATATATTGTTTTTAATTCCTCACCAATCTCATTTAATGCCGCGTGAATATCATGCCTAACAATTATTACAACAACATATTCACCAAAACTATTATTTCTAATTAGCATTGATCTTAAAACACCTTTTTTAGTTGTTTCATTATAACTCGTTAAATTAAATTTATTTGCAAGTTTTGTAAAATCTTGCACAATCATACTTGCTGTATCAGTTTGAATAAAGCACTCTTCTAAAGAAAAAACTTTATGGGTTTTGCTTTGGTAAAATCCACTAATTAATTTATCTGTAGTATCAAAAAAGACTTGTACTTTATTACGGTAATAAAATGGTTCATCCATTCCATAAATATTGTTAACTTGTAAATCTAAATTAGCTAATCTTTTAAAAGATTCTTCCGCCATTTTCTTTTTAAATTCTAATTGAGATTCATAATTCATGTGTAATAAATCACAGCCTCCACATTCATAATAATGTTTGCAAATTGGCTCTATTCTATTTATAGATTTATTAATTAAGTTAATTATTTCACCAAAACCATAACTTTTATTTATTTTTATTATCTTGATAAGAGCTTCTTCTCCTGGTAATAAATATTTAACAAAAATACTAAAATTATCAATCTTACAAACTCCTAAACCATCATGCGTTAAATCAACACATAAAACATTAAATTTTTCATTAATTTTCATACTTCCACCTATCTTCTATATTATTATAACAAATTAAGCTTTTTAAAGATAACAATTCTTTATAAATATTATTAGGCTAAAAAAACATCTATATTTCTACTTTAAATCATCTTTTAATACAAGTGTTGAATTACACACTATCAGAGTAAAAGCCCAGCAAGAGCTAATCATAAGCCCTATTATAACATTTTAAAACGAAAACCATAAAAAAAGAACAGAAACTGTTCTTTCTTTATTTTTACTATTTTGTTTGATTAACTACATATTTAGCAATTCTAATTAATTGAGCAGTATAGCTCATTTCATTGTCATACCATGCTACTACTTTTACTAATTGTTTTCCATCAACTTCAAGAATTTTTGTTGAAAGAGCATCAAAGATAGATCCATGAGTTTCTCCAATTACATCGCTTGAAACAATTGGATCTTCAGTATATTTGAAAGTTTCATTTGCAGCTTTTTTCATTGCAGCATTGATTTCAGCAACTGTAACGTTTCTTTTTAATTCAACTACTAAATCAATTACTGAACCAGTAGCTGTAGGAACACGCATTGCGATTCCATCCATTTTTCCTTTAATTGCTGGAATAACTAGTCCTATAGCTTTTGCTGCTCCAGTAGATGTAGGGACAATATTTGCAGCGGCAGCACGGCCTCTTCTTGATTTAATTCCTTTTTTATGAGGAGAATCAAGTGTTGCTTGGTCTCCAGTATATGCATGAATAGTAGTCATAAAACCTTTTACTATTCCAAAACTCTCTTCTAATACTTTAGCAACTGGTGCTAAACAATTTGTAGTACAAGATGCAGCAGAAATTACTGTTTCACTACCATCTAAAATTTCATGATTTACTTTATAAACAACAGTTTTTAAATCTCCTGTTCCTGGTGCAGAAAGAATAACTTTTTTTGCTCCAGCTGTAATATGAGCAGTAGCTTTTTCTTTATCGTTAAATACTCCAGTACATTCAATTACTACATCAACTTCTAATTCTTTCCAAGGAAGATTTGCAGGATTCATTTCCTTATAAACCTTTATTTCTTTACCATCAACTACGATAGCTCCTTCTTTAAATGAAATAGAATTTTCTTTATAACGTCCTTGAGTTGTATCATATTTTAATAAATAAGCTAAATCTTCAGCGTTAGTTAAATCGTTTATTGCAACGATATCAAAATCTTTTTCTCCAAACATAAGACGAAAAGCAAGTCTGCCAATACGTCCAAATCCATTAATTGCAACTTTTACTGCCATATATTAAAAACCTCCTTATGGTTATAATTTTACATCTTTATAATACCATTTTTTCAAACATTTTTCAAGTTAAAACGCTTTACAAAATTTGTATAACGTTATCATTATTTCAATAAATAATCAATAGCTTCTAAGTAACTATTTATTCCTTTCCCAAAAAATATTTTTTCACATGCTTCACCAGTAATTGATTTTTGACGATATGATTGTCGCTTATAAATATCTGTCAAATGCACTTCAACAATCCTTATAGGGACAATAGATTTTAATGCATCTAATATAGCAATAGAATAATGACTATAAGCACCAGGATTAATAATCAAACAATCATATTTATGTAAATAACATTTTTGAATCAAGTCAATTAATCGTCCTTCGTGGTTTGTTTGTTTAATTTTAATCTTTACATGTTTTGCTAATGCATATGTTTTAATTTGTTTTATTATATTTTTATAAGTTAATTTCCCGTAAATTTCTTGTTCTCTTATCCCAATAAAATTAATATTAGGTCCATTTAAAACTAATACTTTCATAATTAATACCTCTTTAAGCTATTATAACAAAAAAAGAGGAAATATTCCTCTTTTTATTAATCTTGACCAAATATTCTTGTTAGAACAAAAATTAGTCTAAGTAGTTCAATATATAACCAAACAAGAGTATATGAAAGGGCAAAAGCTGATTGCCATTCATATTCTTTTGGATAGCCTCCTTCAACAACCATTCTAATTTGTTCTAAGTCCATAAATAAATATAAAGTTGCAAGCAGTACTGAAACGCCAGAAATTAAAGCAATAATTGGAAGATTAAATTCAAAACCTCCAAATAATGCTAGTAAATATAGAGCAACCATCGTTATGGAAAAAGAGATTGCAAATACAAATAAAACGTTCATAAACTTATTATTAACTTTTACTATTCTTGTAATATATAATGTCGTAACAATTAAAAAGACAGTAATCACTCCAAGTAATGCTGCAGGAACAATTCCATTTGTTGATGCGGCAAATGTCATTGATATTACACCAACAAATATTCCTTGAAATAAACAATATAGAGATCCGGCAATTTTAGTAGCTTTTGGGATTAATAACGCTATTAATCCACTAACTAAAGACACTATAAATGATGCAGAAAAAACGGCAATTCCAATATTAGGATAACTAGCAATTAAAAACAAACCACCAATTGCTCCTCCTAAAACTAAAGCCAAATAATAAAGAGTCTTTAGAGCAATTCCTTTATAAGTGGCCACTTCATAACTAACTGAATACTCTGCTTTTTTTATTTGATTAAAAGCAGGATTCGAATTATACATTTTCATATTTTATTCACCTCGTACTTATATTATATATATTGTTATTAAACTAATCTTAAAAAATGTTAAAATAAAGTTGTTTGATCATCATCAGGAAGTCCATCTAAAATGCCCATTCTATCCATTCTCTCTAGAACAGTCGAGGAAACTTTTGTTCGTTTCTTAAAATCATTTTTAGATGTGAACATTGCTTCTTTCCTTGCTTCAACAATAGACTTAGCTGTTGTATTTCCTAATGAATCAATTGTATTAAAAGGAAGATATAATTTATTTCCTTCAATATTAAAATTTTTCCAATCTGATTTTTTCAAATTTGTCATTTCAAAATGAAATCCTCTTGCTGTCATTTCTAAAGCCACAGTTAAAGTGTCAAATAAATCTAAATCTTTTTGTTTAGCATTACGTTGAGAAATAACTTTTTGTAATTCCATTATTTTATTTTTAATTTTTTCATATCCACCAGCCATTACTTCAACATCAAAAGCAGTACATCTAATACTAAAAAATGATGAATAATAATAAATAGGGTGATGAATTTTAAACCAACCAATGCGCAATGCCATAATAACATAGGCTGCTGCATGTGCTTTTGGGAACATATATTGAATTTTTTTACAAGATAAAATATACCAATCCGGAATATTATAAGCTCTCATTTCGCTTTCTTGTTCCATTGTTAAACTTTTTCCCTTACGAACTCTCTCCATTATTGTAAAAGCATCAAATTCTGGCATCCCCATTTTTATTAAATAAACCATAATATCATCACGACAACCTATTAGTTGTTCAAAAGGAATCGGTTCTTTGTTTGAACCTATTCCTAACAAATAATCACGCTGATTATTATTCCATACATCTGTACCGTGACTTATACCTGAAGTTTTAATTAATTGTTCAACTTTACTAGGGTTGATGTCTTTTAACATATCTTTTGCAGTTCTTGTTCCAAATTCAGGCAGCCCACTAGTTCCAATTTCTTGTAAGATTTGTTCTTTTTCAACGCCTAAGGCTTTTACAGAATTAAATAAACTAAGAACTTTAGGGTCTGATAATGGTATTTCATCGACATCAGTAAAAGGAAATTCATTTGGATTTTCTTTTACAAAATCCATTAAGTATTTTACCATCGTTGGATCATCATGGCCCAAAATATCAAGTTTTAATAGATTGTCTTCAAATTTATGGTAATCATAATGAGTTGTTCTCCAAGTAGATTCTAAATTATCTGACGGATATTGAATCGCTATTATATCAGTAACATCAATTTCTTTAGGAATAACCACGATTCCTCCAGGATGTTGTCCAGTTGATCTTTTAACACCTTCTATTTTTTTCGATAATCGATCAACTTCACTTTGTCTTATTTGTATCTCATGTTTTTCTAAATATTTTTTAACATACCCATAAGCAGTTTTACTAGCAACTGTGGAAATAGTTCCAGCTCTAAAAGCTTTCTCTTCACCAAATAAATCCCTAATATAATCATGAGCAACATTTTGATATTCTCCAGAAAAATTAAGATCAATATCAGGAATTTTTTCACCACTAAAACCTAAAAAAGTCTCAAAAGGAATATCCATTCCGTCCCCTTTTAACAAATGACCACAAACAGGACAATTGTTTTCAGGAAGATCATAACCATTTCCTGTATTTTGAAGTGCTTGTTCTATATACTCTGGATAATTATTAATTCCATATTTTTCTTTTTGTTTTTGAGTAAATTTAAAAGCACTATATTGACATTTTTTACAAACATAATGAGGAAGTAAAGGATTTACTTCAGTAATATTCATAAATGTTGCAACTAAAGATGAACCAACCGATCCTCTACTACCAACAACATACCCAGCATCAGTACTGTGTTTTACTAATAAATAAGAAACATAATATATAGGGGCGTAATTGTTACCAATTATACTGTTTAGTTCCTTTTCTAATCTTTCAATAATATATTTAGGAATATTTTCTCCATAAATCTTTTTTGCATTTGAATATGTCAACTGCATACATGATTCTTTCATTGAAGGAATTCCTTTGTCTGCAAAGAAATTATCCGATGGGGCATATAAGCCTTTAGGGAATAATGTAAAAGTTTCAATCATGTTGGCAATATAATTAGAATTTTTAACAATTATTTCAAAAGCAACATCATTATCTAAAAATGAAAATTCATTCATCATTTCATTAGTTGACATGTAGTACTGGGGAACAAGTTCTCCTACTCTAGCTAAATAATGAATTCCACCACCAACTTGAGGAGCTTCAACAAACATTGCCCTTAACATCACATCTTCTTTATTTAAATGATGAACATCGCCAGTTGCTACAACAGGTTTATTTAATTCTTTGCTTACTTTAATTATTTTCTTTATCGTCTCATATACATATCCCATGTATTCTTCTTCTAATTCTTTTTGTTCTTCAAGAAGTGAATTATTTTCAGTTTCTTCATCTTCATCAAATACTTTAAAAGTTTCAGAAAATAAATATCTATAATGTTTAGGAGGTTGCACTTCAATATAGTCATAAAAGTTTATAACCTCTTTTAACTTTTCTTCTGAACCATTAAAAGCTGTTATAAAGACTTCTCCGTTTTGACATCCGCTACCAATTAATAGACCTTCTCGATGGTTTTTTAAAAAATCTTCAAGAATTCTTGGTTCTTTATGAAAATGAATTGTTGATGAATCAGAAACAATCTTATTTAAATTTACAATTCCTTTACGGTTTTTAGCAAGTAAAGTTAAATGGTAAGGAATAATAGTTTGATAAGCGTCATCACTTATGTTTTTATTAATGCTATTATAAGTAGTAATTTTACGTTCTTTTAACTCATTTAACATTCTTAAAAAAATTCCAGCTGTTGCCCTAGTATCATATATAGCTCGATGATGCTGTACTAAATCAACATCAAAAAATTTACTTAAAGCTTTCAAGTTAAATCTTTTTACTTTATCAGAGTAAAAATTTCTAGCAAGCTGTAAAGTGTCAATTGTTGGAAAATCTTTAGAGTGTAAACCTATATTTTTTAAATTAGCATATAGCATTGAATTATCAAATCTTGCGTTATGAGCAACTAATATAGAGCTTCCTATAAAAGATAAAAATTCTGGAAGCACTTCTTCAATACTTTTAGCATTTCTTACATCATCATTTGATATTTGCGTAAAGTTAGTAATAAATTTAGGAATTGGTTTTCTAGGTTTAACAAATGTTGAAAATTCATCAAGCAAAATTCCGTGTCTAATACGAACTGCTGATATTTCTATAATTTCATTGTAATTACTAGAAAGTCCTGTTGTTTCTAAATCATAGACAACAAAACTAGCATCTTCTAAGCTAATATCTACATCTGCTTCTGTTAAACAAATATTATATTCATCTTTTAATACTAAATTTCCTTCTAAACCAAAAATTGGTTTTATATCAGCGTTATTACATGCAAGTTCAAAATCTGGTAACCCTTGTAAAGATACATGATCAGTAACAGTTAAAGCTTTGTGTCCGAAATTCTTAGCTAATTCAACATACTCATTTATATCCATCACACTATCTTGAGCACTCATTTTTGTATGCGCATGAAGTTCAACTCTTTTTTCTGGATAAGTATCTGTTCTGCTCTTTTTTGCTGCTTCACCTAAGGGAACAACATCTTGAACACTTAGTGTTAAATCTTTACTATATTTATCATACTGTAGTAATCCGTATGCTTTTATCTTTTTTCCTTCTATACAATTTGCTTGATAAAAAGCTAAATGATCACTATTATTTTCACTAATAAAAGATTTTAATACTAAAGAACTTTCACCATCATAAATTACTCCTTGAAATAAATTATATCCAGTAACCGCTCTAATCTCTGCTTTAATTAAATCTCCTTCAACAACAAAATTATTAGAATTATGTTTTTGTTGATACTCAACTAATTGTGCATTAGTTGAAGGTAAATCGATTAAAGGTGTAGCTTCTCCATTAATAGGCAATTTTGACTTTCTACTTCTAAGTGGCGCACTGCCTCTATTAGGGCTTTTTTCTTTTAAGCCATCAAACATAATTTGTTCTCTTTTAATTGAAGCAGAAATATTGTCCATCTTTATTTTTATTTCTTCTTCAATAGATTTTTCAAATGGTGAAATATCAGTTTCAATGTTAATAAAATCTAAGCCATAAATGGCAAATCCTTTTTTAAAAGCTTCAATAAATTGTAAAATAACTTTTTGATCATTATTGCAGCCAACATAAAAAACAACTTTACTATTACTAAAATTTTTTGTAAAAGCATTAAACATACTGAAATGTGGTCTATATTCACTTAATTTAGTAACTATATAGTTATAATATTCTT
>DUUA01000222.1 GCA_012841765.1 Acholeplasmataceae bacterium | reverse complement strand
GCAATTGCAAAGAAAACATTATCTGCAAAAGAGGATTTAGTCTTGGAAAATAATGTTAATCATGCAAGAGTTGTCACTACAAATATTGGCTATACTAATAATATTATTAAGGAATTAGGTTTCATATATAAGAAAACAAAACTACCAATTAAGACTGAAGAATTTAATTTAAGTGCAAGAAATTCAGAGGTAACAATTATTGAAATCGATGAACTTAGATCGTTTATACTAGATGAAACTAACAAGGTTAAAATGTTTTACTTTTATGTTGTAGATTCAGTTAATCGTACAACCAAAACTAAAATGAAATTAAGTTTTAAGTTTATTAAAAAAACAATTAAAAATGAAACTGATGAAGAAGAAAGAATTAAAAGAGAAAGTAAAAAAGAACTTAAAAAGATGAATAAAGTTGAACGTTATGAAACAGGAAATTATAATTTTGGCGATCGAGTATCTTTAATTCTTGCAGCTATATTTTCACCTTTAAGTAAACTATTTAAATTTATTGCTAAAAAGATTAATAAGAGTTTAAGAAAAAGAGAGATAAAAAAAGAGGTAAAAAATCAGTTATTAAAAGAACAACGTGAGATATTAAAAGCTGAAGAATTAAAACAAGAAGATGAACTAAGATATAAAGCGTCAGTTAAATACAGTGATAAATTAGCTAAGAAAAACGCTAAGAACACTGGTAAAGTTATTAACGATGAAGATGAAGAACTAGTAACAGAGTTTGATAAAACATCAGAATTAGTAATAAATGAGACTGATGAAACAACACCTAACTTAGATGAAAATGAACAAAAAAAGCGAGAAGATGAGTTGGAGAACAGTCAAGAAAATGATAACTCAAACGCTCAAAACGCGTCTGATGATTCCGATGAAATTAACGAAGAATCATTAAAAGACGAAAAAGGTGATGAATAATAAAGTTCATCATAATTATGTTTTATATAAATGTAAGTATAGTAGTACTAAACTTAGTATAGAATTTAATTACATAGAAAAACTAAATATAGTAAATAAAAGTGTATTCATATTTAAAGATATGAGTACATTTTTTTGTTTAAAAGGACAAAACCTGAATATTAAATAACTAATTAATTAATATGTTGAAAAATGTAAGTTTACTAAAAGTAATTATTGTTTACTAAAGATAAACACAGTTTCATTGAAAAAAATCGAAATTATAGACGCGATTTAAGGACTTGAGTTTATATCAACTGATCAATCTATTAACTGGTTTGCTGTTAAATTTATAAACTTAATTTAGTGGTAAATGTTTATTTTTATAATGAAATAACAATCTATAAGAAAATGATTAAATCAGTGCTTGATAATTGAGTACTTTACCACCTTGGCATCAAAAATAGTAGTCTAACAAGGAAGTTTTAAGAATAAAAGTTATACACTTATCAACATGAATCCTTTTTACCGCACCACTAAGGTCCGCATTGTCGGTTTACATAATATATATTATAGGAACTAATTTATAAAAATAAATAAGTTGATTTGCACTTTATTATAGTTAGGATACTTGATTTGATTATGATTAAATGCGATTATTCGTCGGATTTATTGGTTTAATCGGCCTCTTTAATTAACTTTGACCATATTTAAGTTTTTAGAGAGTAGTTTTTAAGCGATTGAGTAACTTCCACCTTAACAATCACTAAGGTCAAGCTCTCAGCGTCTGAAACAGTACTTTATTCAATTATCGTATGTAAATCTACTACTTCTTCTTCTACGAATGTATAGGGGGTGTATTTTTAAAAAAATATTGAATCAACATGATTACATCCATAATTAAGATTATCAATATAATCCCTCATTTGTTATAGATCAATAATAGATTCTGAAAAAATAGAATATGATATTTTCAATTGATTTTTTTATATGTTGATCAATCTCTAGCTTTTATATTTATTTTATCATTTGTAAATCTTTCAACCTAATATGAATAAAATGAAAACTGAATTATTATATTAGTGTTTAGTTTTACTATACTTCTATCTTTATGTTATTAAAATTTCAAAATAAAAATTAATTATTTCATGTTTACAAATATTAAACAATACTTATTTTTACTAAACATACGTTTTTTTATTTTTTTGTATTAATAATTTTTTTCGCATTTTTAAAAAAGCTAAATCTTATAAAAATGTATATTTTATTTTTTTATGAATTTAGCTTTTTTAATATATTATCAATTTAACACATAGTGAATAAGTTAATAAAACTAACTAATAAATTATTTTAAATACAAAACGTGATTAATCCTATGTTTATTTTAAGTAAACAATAATTAGTTTTAGTAAACATGCGTTTTTACATATTTAATGTGTTTATTTTATTATGAACAGTATAATCTTTTTTTGTAACTAGCATAAAAATAATTGTTATCTAACATCAATCAATTAATAT
>DUUA01000221.1 GCA_012841765.1 Acholeplasmataceae bacterium | reverse complement strand
CTGAAGTTTTACATACTAAATTAGATATAATCTAAAAATATAAAAACACTCTAAATCCTACTTTGTTATTAATAGAACAGAGTGTTTTTTATATAGCAATTAGATACTCTTAAAATTTTTAACAATTTTTTAGTTCTCATATATAAAATCTTAAAACATATTTTAACTGATAATTATTTCTTATTAAAAATTGACCAAGCATAGTGTATTGTTTGAGACTAATGACTAATTAAATTACTTTTTCCATTTTTAGTTTTTTTATCTTTTTTTCCTTTTTTTCTTTCACTTCATCTCTTATTGACGCAATCATTTTTGCTTCTTCCTCATCACTATCAATAAGTTCAACATTATCAAGAATTTCTTGTAAATTGTATTCTTTAACAAGATATCTTTTTGTTTGATTACCAATCAATACTGTAAGTGTAGAATTTACAGATAGTTGTACTAAAGACTCAATGGTAACACCTACAACAGCGCCAATAGCTGATGTAATAGGATTTATGCTTTGTGAAACCTTTTCAAGTGACTTAGCAAATCCGCTCCCGAAGCTTTTGCCCATTCCTGCTGTAGCGCTACTAACACCATAAGCTACAAGAGCATTTCTCAAAACATTTTTGTATATTTTAGCCATTTTTGAATCTGTTGGTCTATATCCATATAAATATACTATATCCTTAATTAAATTTAGAACATACACTATTACAAATAATGTATCAACAAATTCAGTTTGTGAAAGTGCTGTTGCAACACCAACTTTCACAGCACTATTTCTAATCATTTTATTAGCAGCATTTTTCACATCTGTTTTATACACTTCTGTTAAAACACTTTTTAATTCCTTGTCATTACCTGTATGGCGCGCGATTGCAAGTTTTCCAACAAGCTCTTCGCTATACCATCCAACTACATCAGTTTTCGTAGTAACATCAATCATTTTATCAGTTATCTCTTCTCGAAGTTTTTTATTATGTTTTTGTGCTTGTCTAGCACTTGCACTGTCGACATTTGTCTTAAATGATTTTGTATTTTTAAGTTTGATTATTGGCACAAGATATAAAAAAATAAATATTAAGATTGCAAAAACAATACCTACATAACCAGCTATCTGATGAATATCAAAAAGCCGAAGAACGACAAAAAACAAACTAACTGCAACGATTACACCTATTGCTGCTCCAAGTATAAAGAGAAAATTTTTTGCAGCCACTAAATTTTCAGGATTAGTATACTTTTGTTGATACTCTTCAAGAGTAATTTTCTTTTTCTCAATGGTTTTCTTCATAGTTTCCTCCATTATTTCTTAAAAAGTTATTAAGGTAATCAAGACATTGAAGCTTTTCTTTTCTTTCATTTGCTTACAATTCTAATAACTTTAAACTTATTATATCATATAAATTCAAGCTAAAGTAAAAGATAAAAATTTTTGAATTATTAAATCCTGTTTCTTTCTATAGTTAAGATCAAACCAAGTATATTCAGCTATAACTCCATGAATTAATTTGCTTTTGACAATACAAGTTTTCCATGTTATAATTTTTTAGTAATAGATTAATAAGGAGGAATTATTAATGGCAGATCATATTGAAAATTTAACTCATTTTATGAAGACTCATCAAGATTTAGGTAAATCTTGTCCTAAAGTTATGCAGGCATTTGGGGGATTACACGTAGCAGCAATCAAAGATGGTGCTTTATCAACTAAACATAAAGAACTAATATCAGTTGCAATTTCAGTTGTAGTTAAATGCCACGTTTGTATTGATGTCCATGTTAAAGGAGCGCTAACTGCTGGAGCAACTAAGGAAGAAATTAGTGAAGCTATAGGTGTTGCCATCTTAATGGGGGGTGGGCCAGCAACAGTATACGGTGCTTTAGCAATTGAGGCTATGAACCAATTTACAGAAAAATAAGATTGTTTTACCTATTAATTAAATAAAAAACTGTAACAAAGTAGAGTATTTTATTTCTATTTAGGTTACAGTTTTTTTATAAAAGATTAAAGTGATAAT
>DUUA01000220.1 GCA_012841765.1 Acholeplasmataceae bacterium | reverse complement strand
GAATGAAATGCTTCAATTGGTGAATTATCTGCAGGATTTCCTTTTCTCAGGAAGTTTTTGGATAGTATTTATTATAGTATTATCTTATTATCTTTTTAATTTAGTATTAAGATATGCAAAATTAAATCAAATCATTTATTTTTTATTGATTAGAAGTGTTGTCATACCACGTGTAATTTTAATTTTTTCAAAATAGTTAATAATAATAAAAAAACTACTAATAAATAACGTTTGCTAAAATAACATTGAAAAAATATTAGATTTTTATTATTTAAAAAAGTAATTAAACCAATCCCTTCTAATTATAAAGTAGGAGGAGATAAAAATGAAAAAATTACTGATATTATTTTTGATGACATCAATCTTTTTATTTATTAATAACATTGATGCAAAGGCTAGTCATTATACAAATTTTGAAAGTATAACTATGACTAAAGGTAAAATGTTAAGTGAGTTTACTAGCCAGGAGAAGAAAAGTTACGAAAAAAAGGTTACTCCACGTAAATTTATGGGATGGAGAACACATACAGTAAATAACCGCATAAAAATTAGTTATATAAGTGAAACTTTATTTTCATATTATAATGATGGTTATACGGCAATTGATTATAATTATAAATTAGAAGAAACAATAACGCAAAAGTTTAGTTTTTCAGCTACTGGATCAATTGGTTTAAAGAAAGATAAATCTGGAACTGGCTTTAAAGATGGTCTTGACACATCACTAAAGGTAAATGCAAGTTTTGATCAAACTAAACAATCAAAAGAAACATATGAAATTAAGTTAAAAATAGATCCAGGAACAAGAGTTGATCTATATACTTATGGTGAAGGTAGAATTACTAATGGATATGCAGCAAGATATGTATTTTGGCTTAGAGGTAATTTAGGTGGATTTGAATATTTTGAAGTAACTACAAGTTATCAAAGACTAGAAAAGGTAAAAATATGAAAAAAATATTTCCTTTTCTATTGTTATCTTTAATTATTTCAGCAATGTTTATTTTAATATTTAATACTAAAGAAAAGGTAACTCCTAAAATTATTACAGTAGATACATTACATAGTTATTTATATAAAAATAATCAATTAATTGAAATTCCTATTTACGTATCAGCTATGCAAGAAGTATTTAGTGAGATAAGTGCATATGAAAATATATATATATTTAATTCAGACGATAAGAAGCTTTTTTTAGACTTAAAAGAAATTACAACAGGCCATAGTGAGTTATATTTAGGGGATAATTACCAAAAAATAATATTAAAATTTGAAATGCCAAATTTATCTGAAGATTTTATAATTGAAAACGCATATATGAACATATCGTTAATAAATGATCACGAATTAGCGTTAAAAATTGGTGAACTATCCTTAACATATTTAAATAATACAAGCGATTTAGACTGGCTTACATTAGATTCAAAACGTAACATAGACAATAATGAAAAAGTACAAATGGACTATATTATAATTGAATTGAATGAGGAAGTAAGTAGTATTGAAATGATAAAAATAGCAAACAATAATGCATTAGAATATGAAATAATTGAAAACACTATAATCATTACAATCCCTAATTATAATTTAGTAATTAATTATATACCACTGTGGATTGCATTTAATGATGGAAGCATTCAGACATTTAATAATCATCATTATATTATTGAATATTCATTATTAGAAAAAGCTGGAAGACTATTAAATATTTATGTACTTACTTAAGTTAAAAGATGCTAAAAAAAACTATTTAAACATAAGTTTTGATTTAACAGTTAATAAAGGTGATTTAATAATTATAAGTGGTACTAATGGGACTGGTAAATCTACATTGATAAAAATGATAATTGGCTATATAAAGCCAGATACCGGATATATTTCTAAGAAAATTAAAAAGATAACCTATCTTTCCGAACAACAAGTAATGCCTGAGTTTTTTAATTCAAATACGTACTTAAAAGAGCTAATGCGGATGAAAAGAGGCGAATACGATCGCAAGCTTTATTATGAATTTAACATTCCTAATAAACCGATTAAAGAGTTATCAAAAGGTAATCGTCAAAAGCTTGCAATTGTTGGCGCCTTAATAGGCAAGACTGATCTATATGTTTTTGATGAACCACTTTCAGGGTTAGATAATCAAAGTGTTAAAATATTTAGTAATAAAATTAAAGCATTACAAGAAGAAGGTTGTTCAGTTGTAATTGCAACACATAATAAAAAAGCATTTAGTAAAATGCAATATATAGATATATCGTTATGAACAAATTTATTATTAATAAGATCTTTAATGATAAGAACAAATACATTATTTATGCTTTAATTATCATTACAATAGTTATTTTTATACTTCTAATTCCATTTAAAGATTCAATACAAGAAATATTATTATTTACTGATTATTATAAAAACACTTATAATAGTATGGTTTTAGAGTTTTTAAGAATATTATTACCGATTACAACTTTAATTATTAGTTTTGAACATGATGAACCTTTTTTAAGAAGTTTATCACCATATTTTTCAAGAGATTACCTTTTTAAACTTAAACAATTTAATTATTTAATGATTATAACGCTTTATTTCATTATTATAGCATCAGTATATATAATAATTCTTT
>DUUA01000219.1 GCA_012841765.1 Acholeplasmataceae bacterium | reverse complement strand
TATCATTATTAATTTCTAATCTAGATTTTAAATCTTCAATAACTTCAATAAAGACAATTCCATCTCGATTACCCAAAGAAAAATAAAGCATATCATTATTAAAAAGAACTAACATATTTAAAAAATAATGATGGTATTTTTTTTCTTTTTCACGCATTAATTCATTACCCTCCCTATTTAAAACTAATAAAGGGACGTCATCTTTAATGATAACAGCTTTAATTACTTTAATAGCAAGATCATAGACATAATTAAAGAGCAGATCTTTTGCAAGTTCTAAGCCATCACTTACACTATTAGTTAACTTAACAATGACTCTTGCTAATTGTTCACTAACTTTATTATTCACTAATTCCTCGATAACATCAGCTTCCATTGCTTTTTGAAAACTAATTATTTGACTTCTTGATTTAATAGTTGGTAAAATTGAATTTAAATTTTCAGAAATTAGAATTCCATAATCATTTTCATTCATTTCTTCTAAAAATTTAAGAATTGAATTTGCAGCAAATAAATTTGCTTTTTCAATACCATCAATAATAAACACCCTTTTTCCTTCTACAAGAGCCGTTAAACTAAATTCATGAATTAAAGCTTCAATTTGCTGTTTTTTAATTACTTCTGTTTCAGGAGTTATATAAAAAACACTTGGATGTTTTTTATTTAATATCATTTTACAATTATCACATTTTAAACAAGGTTTATTAGTATCTTCACAAAAAAGCAAACAAGCAAGAAAAAAAGCTGCTGTTACTTTGCTTGTTCCACTTGGTCCTTCAAATAAATAGGTATGAACTAATCGATTCTTTTTAACGCTATTTTTTAAAAGTTTAACAACTTTAGGTTGATTCTTTTTTAAAATTTCAAAGTTCATACTTTTTTCCTATCTTTCTTTAAGTTTATCCATAACTATTCTTTCTGTTATTTTTGTTAATGCGTCTATTGTTACATTCCCATCAATAGTTTTAATTCTGTTTGGATACATTTGACTTAATTTTATATATCCTTCTCGAACCAATTCATGAAAAGATATTTTTTCAGCATCTAACCTGTCAACAACTCGATGATTGCTCATTATCCTATTAATACCAATACTAGGATCTAAATCAATATAAATTGTTAAATCAGGCCAATAGCCATTAATCGCATATTCATTAATCTTTTTAACTTCTTCAATTCCTAGTCCTCTAGCATATCCTTGATAGGCTAGTGAAGAATCAATATATCGGTCACAAATAACTATTTTGTTTTCGTTAAGAGCTGGGATTACAACTTCAATTAAATGTTGTCTTCTTGAGGCAGCATATAGTAAAGCTTCCGTTTTATAATCCATTTCAGTATTATGCACATCAAGAATAATACTCCTAATAGATTCGGAAATTTTTGATCCACCAGGTTCTCTAGTTTTAACAACTATATAGCCTAAATCAATAAGATGATTATATAAATTATTTATGACAGTAGTTTTTCCTGTACCTTCTCCGCCTTCAAACGTAATGAATAAACTCATTTTTCCACCCTCTACTTTATTTATCTTATTATCATTATCTCATAAATTGACCGAAAAAGAAATAGAATAATAATCTAGCTTATAAAAAATATAATGTTGCTTGAAGAAAATCAGTTTTTATGATAAAATTATATACGTTATAAAAAGGAGAATTCAATGAGGGTAAAAGTTGATAACCTGTCATTTGCATATGATGACAAAAGAGTTTTAAATAATTTGTCATTTTCACTTGTCAGTGGAGATTTTTTATCTGTTATAGGTAGAAATGGAACTGGTAAATCAACACTTGCAAAATGTATGTTGAAACTATTAAAAGTTCCTGACAATAAAATTTTTTTAGATGATGTTGATATCAACAAACTAAAAAAATTATATAATATCGGCTATGTTCCTCAAAAATCAGAATTTAATTATGAATTCCCCATTTCTGTAAAAGAATTATTACTTTGTGCTTATCCAAAAAGAAAAGATGAATTCTTTACACAAATAATAAATGATTTAGATTTAAATGTCATCTATAATGATAACATCAACAATTTATCTGGTGGACAATTACAAAGAGTTTTTATTGCAAGAGCGCTTCTTTGTAATCCTAAGATGCTTGTCTTGGATGAACCAACTGTAGGAGTCGATCAAGAAAATATTGAAGCCATGTATAAAATACTTGCAAAACTCAAATCAGAAGGAATTACTATTTTATTAATAACTCATGATCCTGTTTTTTGTAAGGAACTTTCTACTTATACTTTGATACTTGATGATTTAGGTTTTTATTCTTTTGAAAAAGGATGTAAAACATATGATTAGTTTAATGAGTATCTTTGATTTTTTCATCTCTCAGGACTTCTTTAGATATGCTATTTATTCAGCCCTAATTCTTGGAGTATTAGCTCCAGTAGTTGGATCTGTAGTTGTTATTAGAAGATTATCATTTATTGCAAATACATTAAGCCACTTTTCTCTTGCTGGTGTAACAATGGGTGTTTTAATAGCCAATGTTTTCCAATTCGAATTATTAAACCCAACTATTTGGGGAGTAATATTTGGTGTTTTAGGAACTTTCTTAATAGAAAAATTAAGAAACTTCTATAAAAATTATAAAGAACTTTCAATGCCAATCATTTTAAGTTTGGGAGTAGCATTAAGTAGTTTGTTTTTAAGTTTAAGTACCGGTGTTGATTCCAAATTTATTAATAGTTTATTATTTGGTTCTATTTACGCTGTTGGTTTAAGTGATTTTATCCTTATTCTCGTTATTACAGTGCTCATATTAATATTTGCTCTTACTTCTTACAAGAAAATAGTTACTCTCTGCTTTGATGAAACTTTTGCTAGAGTGTCAGGAATAAATGTAAAACTATTACAAATGCTAATAACTATTACACTTGCTCTTGTTATTTCTTTTTTCTTAAACTTAATCGGAGTATTATTAATAAGCGCCTTAATGATTGTTCCGATTTCCATAGGTATCTTAATCGGAAAATCATATAAAAACGCTCTAACAGTTTCCATAATTTTCAGTGAAATATCTGTAATTCTTGGATTCATCCTTTCATATTATTTTGATTTACCTACAGGTGCAACAATTATTCTTTTATGTATTGGCTTCTTATTTAGCATTATGTTAATTAAAAAGTTTCGTCTAGTATATTTAAATCGTAAATAAAAATCCGGATTTTTAATTAATCTGGATTTTTTATTTATAATATACTTTATAAAGATATAAACCATTAGGTGGCACTATTTTAGGGGCAAGTTGCCTATTCTTTTCTTTCATAATCAATTTTAAGTCATCTGCAGTATAATTACCTCTCCCAACTTCAAGAAGCATTCCAATTAAAATCCTCACCATGTTATGTAAGAAACCATCTCCAACAATCTTGATAATAATTAATGTTTCTTTAATATCAAAATCTATTGAATAAATTGTTCTTTCAGTATTTTCTAGTTTATGATTTTTAGTAAATGATTTAAAATCATGAGTTCCAATAAAGACCTTGGCAGCATCTTTAAAATTTGTCCAATCTATTTTTTTACCATAAGGATAATAATAACGATAATTTTTGAGTAAAGGATTATATATTCCATAATCTAAGTAATAGTGATATTCCTTTTTTATAGATGTAAAGCGGGAATGAAATTCTTCACTAACAATTTCGATATTTGTAATATAAATATCTTTAGGTAAACTTCTGTTAAGTGCATTTTGCATTCTTTTAGCACTCATTATTATATTAGTATCAAAATGAAACACTTGAGCCAGTGCATGTACTAAAGAGTCAGTTCTGCCAGCTGCATATATTTTAATGCTTTCATTCAAAACTTTAAAAATTGTGGATTCAATTTCTGTTTGCACAGTTCGTAACTTTTTTTGTGATTGGAAACCAAAAAAATTAGTTCCATCATAAGTTACTATACATTTATATCGCATATATTCCCGTTGCTAAAATCGTTATAACACTAGTTAAAAATAATATCATTACTGAAAGAACTGTATAATCAGGTATTTTCAATTTTAATTGGTTAATAGTAGTTCTTTCATTGCTAGGAACATAACCTCTTGCTTCCATTGCTTCTGCTAAATCTTCTGCTCTTTTATAAGCAATAACAAACATCGGAATTAAAAGAGAAATTATTTGTGTTATTTTTTCTTTAAATTTAGCCTCTTTAAAATCTACACCTCTTGATGCTTGTGCTTTTAAGATTTTATTAGCTTCATTAATTAATGTTGGAATAAAACGAAGAGCAATTGAAATCATCATTGCAAAAATAGCAACATTGATACCAATTTTCTTTAAAGGTTTTAACAAACTTTCGATACCATTTGTTAAATCTGAGGGCTTAGTAGTCAATGTTAATAAAGAGGAAACAAAAACTAAAGATAAAATCCTTAAAATTACCTTCCCAGCTAAACTCAGTCCTTCATTATAAATTTTTATTGGATAACTAACAAAGTCTTTTGTTAAGAAAAAACCAAAATCAAAATTAAAAATTTGAAAATATTGTAAAGATAATGCTAATGCGATAATTACTAAAAATTGTAGCCCTCTAAATTTAGGTAATATCTTTTTACTAAAAGTAAATAAAACAAATAGTAAAATCGTAAAAATAACAATCATCCCGTCAATTTTAAATTCACCTTCCCAAAGTTTTTCACCTTGTCTACTAAAAAGAATTTGAAAAACAATTGTAAAAACTAAAAGCATTGCAACAGCTTTTAAACTTTTTAAAAATTTTCCAAAAGGAATTCCCGTTGATAAAATTAAAATTATTATTAAAACAAATGTTCCTAATAAGAAAAATAAATCACTCATTAAAAACACAGAAACCATTAGTAATAAAATACTTACTAATTTAGTTCTTGGATCTAACAAATGAAACCATGATTTAGAATTATAATATTGACCTAATACTAAATTATTTCCCATGTTCATCACCAAACGCCCTAACTAACTCTAGATAAGCATCATTAGTAGTATACTTATAGATATCTAAATCAATATTAAATTCATCTTTAATTTTCTTTAATAAGGTAAGTAAAATCGGATAGTCTAAACTATACTTATCTAAAAGCCCTTCCGTTTTAAATAATTGTTCTTTTGAAGTATCACTAACAATTTCTCCTTCTTTCATTACTATAACTCTTTTACAATATTTAGAAACAACTTCCATATCATGAGTAATAAGAATAATTGTTTTACCATTATCATTTAATTTTTGTAATAAAGCCATTAACTCGTTTTTAGCAAGTGGGTCAAGACCTACTGTAGGTTCATCAAAAATTAATATTTCTGGATTGCTTGCTAAAATACCAGCAATAGCAACCTTTCGCATTTGTCCACCAGACAAAGAAAAAGGATTTCTCGATAATAATTTTTCTTCTAAACCAACAACTTCAGCAATCTCTAATGATTGTTTTTTTGCTTCTTCTGTTGAAAAACCAAAATTCTTAGGCCCAAACATGATATCTTCCAAAACTGTTTGTTCAAATAATTGATATTCAGGGAATTGAAACACTAGCCCTATTTTCTGACGAATTGGTTTTAACTTAATTTGTGTTTTCTTTGTTAATACATTTTCACCAATAGTAATTGTTCCTGTTTTTGGTAAAAGCAAAGCATTCATCATTTGCACTAAAGTTGATTTGCCGGAACCTGTATGGCCAACTATAGCAATAAATTCCCCAGTTTCTTTAATATTTAAATTAATATCTTTAAGAGTATATAAAATAGCTTGCTTTTTCTTTGGGGCAAAGTAATAAAAACCTACTTCTTGAAAGTTAATTCCCATAATAAGTTTTCAATCCCTTCTTTATTTTTAATATCGGTTCCTTCTTTTATTAATTTAAGTAATTTCATGCTTTCTAAAATATCTAGATGAGATTCCATTAATGTTTCTTCTTCCCTAAATACTTCCAACGGTGTTCCATCTAAAATAATTCTACCTTCATTCATAACTAAAACTCTATCAGCATTAATCGCTTCAATTAAATTATGTGTAATAGAAATAATTGTTTTTTTCCCTTTTAATTCATCAATAACTTCATTTACTTCTTTAATTCCTTTAGGATCTAACATGGAAGTAGCTTCATCTAAAATAATAATATCCGGTTTACAGGCTAAAACACCAGCAATCGCAACTCTTTGTTTTTCTCCTCCGGATAATTCTTCAGGATTTTTTTCCAAAAATTTATCCATTCTAACTAAAGCAGAAAATTCATCAATTAAATCCAGCATCTTAGTGCGTTCAATTCTTCTGTTTTCTAAACCGAAAGCTATATCATCTTTGACAGTTATCCCCACAAATTGATTATCTGGATTTTGGAAAACAATACCAACTTTTTCTCTAATTTCATCAATAAATTCTTCTGATAGTAATTTGCCATCAATAAATATATCCCCGCTTTCAGCTTCTAATAAACCTACAATTAACTTAGCAAGTGTACTTTTACCAGAACCATTGTGTCCGAGAATAGATATATACTCTCCTCTTTTAATGGTTAAATTTAAATCATTAATAACAGGATGTTTAGATGTATATCTAAAATTTAAATTTTTTATTTCAATTATATTTTTCATATTAATATTTCCTATATTATTATTTCTATTTCAGTTCCTGTTAGAGAAACAGTAACTCCATTTGTACAATAAATTGGTGGAGAAAAAGAACCAGCAATCTTCATTCTTAAACACTGACCTCCATGGCAATCAGCCTCAACCATATATATATCTTTATAAGACAAGTGAATAACATTATAAGTATGTTCGTGGTTTTTATTGGTTACAGCTTTTGATTTTTCAGATTCAAAAACTCCCTCTGATTTTACTGTCCAAGTTAAAATTCCTTCGGTAAAATCTATGTAAACATCTTTTTCTAAACCTTCTTCAAAATCATATGCAACTAAGACTTCATTTTGATAACGTATTTCAACCTTTAACTGATCACTATCAAGCCCTTTATAATAAAAATAAATTCCATATGTTCCAAGAGAAAGAATAAAAATAAATATTATAATAATATAATCTAATTTTTTCATATTTTCACCTTTTAGTATCCTAATATTTTATCATTTTATCACATTATTTGCAAACATAAGAATCTCATTGCTAACCGATTACATAAAATATATAACTATACTTAAATAAAATTTAGTCAAAACAAAAACCATCAAAATTTTTGATGGTTTTTTTTATAATACTGATTTTTAAACAAACTCGATTATAGCCATAGGAGCATTATCACCACGTCTAGGCATTAATTTTAATACCCGAGTGTAGCCACCATGTCTTTCTTTATATTTAGGTGCAAGTTCTGAAAATAATTTTTGAACTGCAAATTGAGTTTTTTCTTCATCAACATATTCAAAACGAATTATGCTTGCAGCATCAACTCTTGCTGCTAAAGTACCTTTTTTCCCTAGCGTAATCATACGATCTGCTAATCTTTTAAGTTCTTTAGCTTTTGATAATGTTGTTTCGATATGTTCATTAATAATTAAATCAGTAATTAAGTCTCGTAAAAGTGCTTTTCTTTGGGCCTGATTACGGCCTAATTTACTATATCCTAATGACATTTTGTCTATTCCTCCTAATCTTCATTACTAGAAGAAGAATCATCATCATTAAATTCATCTAAATCTTCATAATCTGCTTCAAGTGAGCGACTTAAAGATAAACCGAATTCTTTTAATTTGTCTTCAACTTCTTTTAGTGACTTGCGACCTAAATTACGGATTCTTATCATTTCATTAACTGTCTTTTGAGTTAACTCTCCAATTGTATGAATGTTAGCTCTTTTTAAACAATTATATGATCTTACTGATAAATCCAAATCTTCAATCGGTTTCTCTAATTTTTTATTTGATACTTTTTCAACTGGTTCTTTCATATATTCTTGATTTTTAATTATATCATTTAATCCACTAATTACATCAAAATGTTCAGCTAAAAACGCTGCCGCTAAAGATATTGCATCTTCAGGGCTGATTCTTTTGTCTGTCCATAATTCCAAAGTAAGCTTATCATAATTAACATCTTCATCAACACGAGTTTTTTCAACTTCATATTTTACTTTAGTTACGGGAGTATAAATAGAATCGATTGCGATTCTTTCTTGATAAATATTTCCCGTTTCGTCTTTACAAAAAACTTTATTTTCTTCAGAACTAACATAACCAACACCTCTTCTTGCAAAGAAAATTCCATCAAATTGGCGATCTTTTGCAAGTGTAAGAATAACTTGATCTGGGTTTACTACTTTTAATCCACTATCATGGATAAAGTCCCCAGCAGTAATAACTC
>DUUA01000218.1 GCA_012841765.1 Acholeplasmataceae bacterium | reverse complement strand
TTCCGCCACCACCTGATTTACAACCTGTTATTGCTGTTAAAGCTAAAACACTCATTGTAGCTAATGCTACTAGTTTTTTAATTTTCATAATATTTTTCCCCCATTATTTATATTTGATTTACTATATATGCAATTATATAGGCAACGGGTTGCAATTTCAAGAATAATTTCATTTAAAATCAATTTTTAATACATATTACTATGATTTCTTTGATAATCAAGGTATAAATAGTTGAATTGGCTTGATTTATAACATATTATATAGTTATTAATGAACTAACTAGGAGGAAGACATGCACATAATTACTAAAAAAATACTGTTTTCACCAGACACTATGTCTGAACCCATATCTCTTTTCCATAAAAATTTTTTAATTTTTGACATTGAAACAACTGGCTTTTCAAGAGATCATGCAATTATCTATATGATCGGTTGCATTTATAAAAAAGATGGGAGTTATGAGTACTGTAATATTTTCGCTTCGGATTCTTCCAAAGAAGAAGATATGATTCGTTATTTTTTTAATATGTTAAAAGACTTTAATTGCCTAATTAGCTTTAATGGCAATAACTTTGATATCCCTTTTTTATTAGCAAGAGCTAAAAAACATTCTATTAAAGAAACTATTAGCCTTTTAGAAAGTATTGATATCTACGGTTTACTGCGTCCTTTTAGAAAATGTTTAAGTTTTTCTAATTTAAAATTAGACACCGTGCAAAATGAATTAGGGTATGCTCGTAAAGATACTGCAACTGGCGGGGATTTAATTCATATTTATCATGCTTATGCTCGGGAGCCTTACCATCCTTATTATAAACTGCTATTACTGCATAATAAGGAAGACGTAGAAGGGATGATCCCACTTCTTCCCCTAATTGATATTTTTATATTAATAGAAGCATACCATTTCGACTTTCTCTCCACTGATGAAATAAATAAGAAGATAGTAGCCACCTACGCCCTTCCCCATAAGGCAGGAGTTGATTTTGTATTATCCCACCAAGGGTGTGAATTAAAATTTTCAGTTAATCAACAGACGGTTAAGTTCACCCTTCCTTTTTGCCACGACAAAAAGAAACGTTTTTTTGAAAATTTTAAAGACTATATGTATATTCCGGAAAAAGATGAGGTCATACATAAATCTATTGCTAATTTTATGCCCGCTCATCAAAAGATAAAAAGCAAAAAAAGCAATTGTTATATTTCTTATTCCGGTGTATTTATACCGGTGTTTACTTTAAAGGGTGTAGAACAGCCTTTTAAAGATAGTTTTAAAAGCAAGCAACATTACACCTTGTTAAACCCTCATTTAAATGCTAACTTTTTCAAACAACAGCTGCTTGCGTTTTTAAAAAATTGTAAAGAATCCTAACATAAAAAATAATACTGTATGTAAGTATATCCATACAGTATTATTTTTAAGATTTTTTATAGAAAAAAACACGATGGGGAACAAGTCCGAATTTATGGGCTAATATAATTTGCTCTGTACTGCCTACAAATAAGATCCCATCTTTATTTAAAGCTTGGCTAAATTTCGTAT
>DUUA01000217.1 GCA_012841765.1 Acholeplasmataceae bacterium | reverse complement strand
GAAATGGTTTTATTTGTAAAAAATAATTATTATAAAAATATAAAAACTATTTCTTATGCTGCTTTTGCAAACAAAAAATCATCGGAATTAGAATTATTATGTAGAGAAACGGAAATTAGAATAAATGAATTTAAAAACATTCACGAAGTTTATGATTTTTGTTCTTATTATAGTGGTGATTTAATTGTTGAAACAGTTACTGCTTTAGTTGAATGTTTTAAAAAGAGTAATAATAGAGAATATATAAAAACATACAATTTTAAATATTTTTTAGACTCAGATATTATTATGCAATTTGACTTTATAAAATGGGTAAATTTGTTTAATAAGATAAAGTATGTGATGAAAACTACTTCCATAGTAGAAATTTTAGATTTTTTAAAGTTTGATACTTTATATAGAAAATTAGAAAAAAGATATTTATTAGTTTTAATATATAATGAAATAGAAAATAATAGGAAAGGAAATAACTAAATGAGAGGCGATTTTCATATGCATACTATTCACTCTGATGGGAAACTAACAGTAAGCGAAGTAGTCCATGAAGTAAAAAACAAAGGGTTAAGTTGGTTTAGTATAACAGATCATGATAATTTAGATGGCTCTATTAAGGCTATAGAAATAGCTAAAGAGTTAGATTTAAATTTAATAGTTGGTCTTGAACTTTCAACTTTTCATAATAATGAATCTATTCATATACTTGGATATTTTCCTAAACTAGATAAAATTCATTTTATAAAAGGGTTTTTAGAAGAAATTAGAATCAAAAGAAAACAAAGAGCTTATGCTATTAAAGAAAAACTAAAAGAGTTTTTTAATATTGATTTAGATATGACAAAACTTCTTATGATTCCAACAATTACAAGAGCGAGTATTGCCAATGAAATTATTAGTCAAGGATATCCTTATTCTAAAAAACATATTTTTAGTCAGTTTATTGGGGATGGCTGTAAAGCGTATATCCCTAGTACTAACATTTCTACACAAATAGGTATTGATACTATTAAAGAAGCTGGAGGCTATCCTGTAATCGCTCATCCTGTATTATATAAAAAGACAAATATTAAAGAATTTATAAAAATGGGAATAATGGGTATTGAAGCCATTTATCCTAGTAATAGTTTAAATGATACAAATAATTATAAAAAAATAGCGAAAGATAATAATCTTTTTATTACTGCTGGTAGTGATTTTCATGACTTTGATGATTATAAGCACGGTAACATTGGAGATTGTTATTTGGAGAAAGAAGAATTACAATTATTTTTAAAGAAATTAGGTAAATTATGAATGTAAGACGATTTGCTCTAGATGCTATTAGTAAAATTTTAGATAATAAAGCTTATTCTAATATTGTTGTTAGTAATTATTTAAATAAATTTGAAATGAGCAAAGAAGACAAAAACTTGTTTAGTAATATAGTTTATGGAACTATTCAATATTACCTTACTTTAGATTTTTATATTGAACCATTTCTAAATCAAAAGAAAACAAAGAATTGGATAAAACATTTGCTTAATATGAGCGTTTATCAACTTGTGTATTTAGATATTCCTGAATATGCAGTTGTTAATGAGGCAGTTGAAATAGCAAATTTAAGAGATCGATCTATAGGTAAATTTGTTAATGCTGTTTTAAGAAACTTTTTAAGAACTCCAAGACGAGATTTTAATAATTTGGATGATATTTCTAGATTAAGTATTAAATATTCACATCCTTCTTGGCTTGTAGCTTTCTTATTAAAAGATTATGAATATGATGTTGTTACCAAAATTTTAGAAGAAAATATTAAAATAAAAAATGACGGATATCGAATAAATACTTTGCTAATTAATAAAGAAGAACTTTTTAAAATATTTAAAGCAGAAAACATTAAATATTTTACTACAAATTTAGTTCATAATGGGATTAGTTTTAAAGAACCAATGACAAATAGTTTATATTTTAAAGATGGATATCTTACTGTTCAAGACTTTTCTAGTCAATTAGTAAGTGAAGTCTTAGAACCAAGCTCTGGAAGTGTAGTAATCGATTTGTGCGCAGCTCCAGGGGGGAAAACAGCCCATTTAGCAGCTTTAATGCAAAACGAAGGAATTATTCATTCTTGTGATATATCAGAAAAGAAAATTAATTTGATGAAAGGGAATTTTAAACGCTTAGGTGTGAAAATTGCAAGAACTCAATTAATAGATGCAAGAATTATTTCAAAACATGTTAAAGAAGAATCTGTAGATTTTATTTTAGCTGATGTTCCTTGTTCTGGACTGGGAGTTTTAAGTCATAAAGTTGATTTAAAGTATCACATAGATTTGAAATCGATCAAAGAAATCATTAAATTACAACAAGAAATTCTTGAAGGAAGCAAAAATTTGTTGAAAATAGGTGGGTATTATTTATATAGCACATGTACACTTAATAAAGACGAAAATGAAATGCAAATAAAGAATTTTTTAGAAAAGAACAAAAATTATAGTAAAGTTATTGAAAAAACAATTTTACCATATGAATATAATAGCGATGGCTTTTATATTTGTAAATTAAGGAGAGAAAGTTAATGAAAAGTATATATTCTGTATCTAGAAAATCATTAGAACAATATTTTATAGATAAAAAAATGCCTAAATTTAGAGCAACGCAAGTTTTTGAAGGCCTTTATAAACAAGATGTTGATAATTTATTTGATATAAAAGGCTTAAAAAAAGAAGTTATGACCATGCTTAATGATGATTTCTATTTCAACAAACTAGAAATTGTTGAAAAAAATAAAGCAGATGATGGAACAACAAAATATTTATTTAAGTTAGAAGATGGATCACTTATAGAAACAGTGTTAATGGTTCATAATTATGGTTATAGTGTTTGTGTTTCGACACAAGTAGGCTGTAATATGGGCTGTTCTTTTTGTGCAAGTGGAGAAGTAAAGAAAATTAGAAATTTAACTCCAGATGAAATGTTATTGCAAGTAAAAGTTATTAATGATGATTTAAAAAAGCAAGAGTTAAGAGTAACTAATGTTGTCATGATGGGAATTGGTGAGCCGTTTGATAATTTTGAAAATGTCTTAGAGTTTATTAGAATTATTAATGATGATAGAGGTCTTGAAATTGGTGCTAGACATATTACTGTTAGTACTTGTGGAATTGCTCCAAAGATAATTGAGTTTGCAAATTTTCCTTACCAAGTTAATTTAGCAATCTCTTTGCATTTTGCTACAAATATTAAACGAAGTAAGTATATGAAAATTAACAATACTTATTCTCTTGAAAGTATTATTGAAGCATTAAAATTTTACTATCAAAAAACTAATAGAAGAATTACTTTTGAATATATTATGTTAAAGGGAATAAACGATTCAATAGAAGATGCTGAAGAATTAGCTAAACTTGTTAGTCAGTTTAACTGTTATATTAATTTAATTCCATACAATGATACTGATAACAAGTTTAAAAGAAGTGATGATGAACAAGTAAGGAAGTTTTTTGACCATTTAAAAAAGAAAAATTTAAATGTAACTAGAAGAAGAGAACAAGGTTCAGAAATAGCTGCAGCATGTGGACAGTTGAGGGTAAATAAACTTAAGGAAAAAATATGAAAGGAATAGTCATTAAATTAATTAGTGGTGATTATACTGTAAGAACAAAAGAAGAAGAATTTATTTGCAAAGGTAGAGGTGTATTTAGACATCAAGAACAAGAAATCATCGTAGGTGATACTGTTGAAATTGATTCAACTACAAAAACTATTATCAAAGTGTTACCTAGAAAAAACCGTTTAGCTAGGCCTTCAGTTAGTAATGTAGATAAAGTTTTTTTGGTTTTCTCAGTTAAAGAACCTGATTTAAATTTTAACTTGCTTGATAGACTAATTTCATATTACGAGTATTTAAATTTAGAAATCATTATCATTTTTACCAAAATGGATTTACTTTTAGATAACCAATATCAAGAAAGCTTTGATTATTATCAAAACCTTGGGTATCAGATTTTTAAAACCAGTATTGAAGAATCCAAAAAAGAAGAAATTTTAAAACAATTTGATAATTCTATTTCTGTTTTATCTGGACAAAGTGGAGTTGGGAAATCTAGTTTATTAAATGCTATTGGTAAAAATTTGAATATTAAAACTGATAAAATTAGTTATGCTCTAAATAGGGGTAAACATACTACAAGACATGTAGAATTATTGGAAATTAGCAAAGGGTTAGTTGCTGATACTCCAGGGTTTGGAACTATTGATTTTGAAGAAATTAGTGAAGCGACTTTATCACAAACCTTTATCGAGTTTTTTAAAAGAAGTTCTGATTGCCGTTTTAATAGTTGTTTACATATCAATGAACCAGGTTGTGCTGTAATCGAAGATGTGAAAAACAATAAAATATTAGAATCAAGGTATAATAATTATTTGAGTTTTATTAAGGAAATTAGAGAGATTAAAAAATATAAATATTAGGAGGCAAAGTATGCATATATCACCATCAATTTTATCAGCAAATTTTAATGATTTATATAATGATGTTAAAGACTTAAAAAAAATGGGATGTGATTATTTACATATTGATGTCATGGATGGTCATTTTGTTCCGAATATTAGTTTTGGACCAGTAGTTTACAAAGGATTAAAAAATAAACTTGATATGATATTTGATGTTCATTTGATGATTAATAACCCAAGATATTATGCTGAAAGATTTGTTGAAGCAGGAGCGGATATTATTACTTTTCATTTAGAAGCAGTAGAAGATTGTTATGAAATGATTAGTTATTTAAAAAAATTAGGGGTAAAAGTAGGTATGTCTATTAAACCAAATACTAAGGTGGAATCATTAAAGGAATATTTACCTTATCTTGATATTATTTTAGTAATGAGTGTTGAACCAGGTTTTGGCGGACAAAAATTTATGCCTTTAGCAGTTGATAAAATAAAGATTTTAGATAAATTAAGAAAAGATAATAATTATACTTATTTTATAGAAGTAGATGGGGGAATTAATCAAGAAAATGCTACTTTATGTAGAAAAGCTGGTTGTGACATTGTAGTTGCTGGAACATATATTTTTAAATCTTTAAATAGGGAAAAAACTATTAAAGGATTGTTAGAATTATGATTGTAAAAATTATTGCTGCTAGTGAAGATTCTTTTTCACAAATTTATCGTAAAGACGAAAACGAGTTCATTATTGGTCTAGATTATGGATGCAAAGTATTAAACGATTTAAATATTACTATAGATCTAGCAATTGGTGATTTTGATTCTTATCCAGTTTCAAAAACGGTAGCTAATATATTTTATTTATATCCTATAAAAAAAGATTATAGTGATTTGGAGTTAGCAATACTTGAAACTCTTAAATTTGATTTTGAAAAAATTGAAATATATAATGCTAGCGGTAGAAGAATAGATCATTTTATTGCAACTTTAAATATAATAAAAAAATATCATCAGTATAATATTATTTTACTTGATGATATTAATAAAGTTTATGTAATTAATGGTTGGCATGAATTAAATAATGGAAGTTATGAAAATGTATCTTTCTTTGCTATAGAAGATGAAACTGTTATTTCTTTAAAGGGTTTTTTATATAATCTAGAAGATTATCATTTGAAAATTAATGACAATTTATGTTTGAGTAATAGAGTCATAGAAAATGCTTTGGTTTCTACAAACAAACCTATTTTAGTAATTTTATCAAAATAAAAAAAGGCTTATTATTCATAGCCTTTTTATTTTGATTAGACTCTTTCAACTAATCCTGATTTTAGAGCGCGTGTAGAAACATATACGCGTTTTACTTTGCCATCAACATCTCTAATTCTTACTTTTTGTAAATTAGCTTTCCATTTTCTACGGGTTGCTTTTAAAGAGTGAGGACGGTTGTTTCCGCTAACTGTACCTACGCCAGTTACATAACATTTACGAGCCATAATGACTACCTCCCTATTTATTAGATTTAATCCAATATGATATATAATACCATATTACCTCTATAATAGCAAGAAAAACATATTAGTAATGTATAGAAATGAGTATAAAAAAGAACTTTGATAATCAAAATAAAAACTTGGTTTTGGGTTAATATTTCTTGATATATAAATTATGCTATGATATAATATATAAAACTTATGTATTATATGATTTGTGAAAAGAATAAATAAATTAAAAATTTAATAGAAGGAGCATTAAAAATGCAAATAGATAAACTTGGTGGCGCTTTATTTAAAACTATCGTTATAAATGGCGCTGAAAACTTAAGATTAAACTATCAAGAAGTCGATGCTTTAAATGTTTTCCCAGTTCCAGATGGAGACACAGGAACTAATATGAGGATGACCATTGAAGGTGGCGTTAGCGAAATAGCGGAATTAAATGAGGAATCACTTTCTGAAGTTTCAAAAAAACTTTCCCGTGGAATGTTAATGGGAGCAAGAGGAAACTCTGGTGTTATTTTATCCCAAATATTTAGAGGGATTTCAAGAGTATTTGATGGACATGAATCTGCAGATGCAATGCTATTAGCAAAAGCATTTTCAGGTGGTGTTTCTCAAGCATATAAAGCTGTTATGAAACCGGTTGAAGGAACGATTCTAACCGTTGCAAGAAAAGCAAGCGAGAAATTATTACAAATATCATCATCAAGAATGACTATCAATGAGTTTTTTAAAGAGTTTATTGATGAAGCGCGAATAACTTTATTAAATACACCAAATCTTTTGCCTGTTTTAAAAGAGGCGGGTGTTGTTGATAGCGGTGGTGCTGGGCTTGTTTATATTTTAGAGGGCATGATGATGGCTCTAGATGGTAATTATATTAGCTCAAGTGCAAAATTTGAAGGTGTACATATTCGGGGAAAAGCAGCTGCCAAAGCATCTGAAGATCATTTTGGATATTGTACAGAATTTATAATCCAAATTGAAGAAGATAAAATTGATTTATATGATGAAACTCAAGTTGTAGATTCTTTAAAAGAATTAGGAAGTAGTATTGTAGCAGTAAAGGATGAAGATTTAATAAAAGTTCATATTCATTCACTAAATCCAGGGGAAGTTTTAAATAGAGCTCAAAAGTTTGGTGAGTTCATAAAATTAAAAATTGAAAATATGTCTATTCAACATAATGAATCTCCAGACATGCCACATCCGCCGCATGATGAACATCAACATATAACTAATAGTAAAAAAGATGAAAAACGAAAGAAATATGCTATTGTAGCAGTTGCTAGTGGTGAAGGTTTAATTAAGACTTTTGAAGAATTAGGAGTAGACTATGTTGTAAAAGGTGGTCAAAGCATGAACCCTTCAACTGAAGATTTCATTAAAGGCTTTGATACTTTAAATGCTGAAAACATTATTGTTTTTCCAAACAATGGTAATATTATTTTAGCTGCAAAACAATCAGCTAAAATATATGATGAAAGTAAAATTTGGATTGTGGAAACAAAATCCCTTGCTCAAGGTTTTTCAGCATTAACAATGCTTGATTTAAATGGAGAACCTCAAGAAATTATTGATGATTTAGCAAAAGTTATCAATAATGTTACTACGGGATTAATTACTTATTCTATTAGAGAAACAAATAATAAAGGATTACATATTAAAAAAGATGATTTTATTGCTATTTGTAATGGTGATATTATTGCTGCTCATCGTAGTAGGTATGAAACGTTGAAGAAATTACTTGAAGAAAGTATTACTGAAGAAAAAGAGATTGTAACCATAATTTATGGAAAAGATACAAATAAACGTGAAATCGATAATATTGTTAGACATATTGAGAAAAATTACAGCGATGTTGAAGTCGATGTTATATGTGGAGATCAAGAAGTCTATAGTTATATTCTAGCAATAGAATAGAAATAAGGGCTTAGCCCTTTTTTCTTTACTGTATAAGGTAAATATTTTAGAAAGGAATGTATTTATAATATAGGATAGTTATCTTATATTTAAATGCTAGACATTATGAAGAAAATATTATTAAGTGATTTAGATTATATTACTCAAAAAAATGTTCTTATTTTTAAAAAAAATAAAATATTTACTGCTTGGGACCTTCTTACTAGCTATCCTTCTAAATTTGATGATTATACATTAGTATCTGTGAAAGATGCTAAAATTGAAGAAAATATTACAATTGCTGGGATAGTACAAGGAAAAGCAACTGTTTATAATGCTAGAAGCAAACTTTCAATTATGAATTTTTATATAGAAAGTGAAGGACGTAAAATAAGAGTTACTATTTTTAACAGACAATTTTTAAGAAATAAAATAAATTACGGTGTTTATGTAAGATTAACTGGAAAGTTTAAGACTTCTCTAACAAATTTTACAGCATCAGAAATACACATGGATGAAATATGTAATGATATAAGCCCCGTTTTTAATATCAAAGGAATTAAAGATGAAGTTGTTTTTGAAATAAAACAAAAACTTTTAGAACAAAGTAAAGATTATATTAATGATTATTTACCTAGTGGATTAAAAGAAAAGTACCAATTAATTAATTTATTTGATGCTATTTCTTATATTAATACACCAGAAAATATTAATGAGACAGCAGATGCGGAAAAAAGAATTAAATTTGATGAATTATTTTTATATCAGTTAAAAATAAAATATTTATTATATATGAGAAAACACTTTCCAGAAGGTCAGAAACTCGTTTATAATAAAGAGAAGGTTAATAATTTTATTTCGACTCTTCCATATTTATTAACAAAAGATCAAAATAAAGTAATTGATGAGATTTTAGGAGATATTTCCTCTAATTATAAAATGAACAGATTATTGCAAGGTGAAGTAGGATCGGGGAAAACTGTTGTAGCAGCAATTAGTTTATATGCTGTTAATACTGCGGGTTATCAAGGCGTCATCATGGCACCTACAGAAGTTTTAGCGATGCAGCATTACAATACATTTAGAAATATTTTTAGAAATATGAATTTGAATATTAAGTTACTAACTGCAACAATTTCATCTAAAGAAAGAGCAGATATTTTAAATGGTCTTGAGGATGGTTCAGTCGATATCGCAATTGGAACTCATTCCCTATTTCAAAGAGATGTTGTTTTTAATAATTTAGGATTAGTTGTTACTGATGAAGAACATCGTTTTGGTGTTAAGCAAAGAGTTGAAATGGTTTCCAAAGGTAAATTAATTGACCATTTAAAAATGAGTGCCACACCAATACCTCGCACTTTAGCAATTTCTGTTTTAGGTGAATCAGACATTTCTGTTATTAAAACAATGCCTGGAAATAAAAAAGAGGTTATAACTAAGTTTATTAGTTATAAAGATAATAAAATGGTAATTGAGCATATGAAAGAAGAGATAGCGCGTGGTAAACAAGTATTTGTAATTTGTCCAATGATTAATGAATCTGATGTAATGGATTTAAACAACGCAACTAAAGTATACGAAAATATGCAAAAATATTTTTTGGAAATTTGCAATGTTGGTTTAATTCATAGTAAATTAAAACCAATTGAAAAAGAAACTGTAATGAATCAATTTGCTCATAATGAAATTCAGATTTTAGTGGCAACAAGTGTTATTGAAGTGGGAGTTAATATTATTAATGCTACAACAATGGTTATTTTAGATGCTGATAGATTTGGGATTGCACAACTTCATCAAATGCGTGGTCGTGTTAGAAGAAGTGATGATCAAGCATATTGTTTTTTGGTTTCTGATACTGAAACAGAAACAGCTGTTAATAGATTAAAATTAATTGAGAGTAATTCTGATGGTTTTGAACTTGCTGAAGCTGATTTATTAATTAGAGGTCCCGGAGATTTTTTTGGTGAAAAACAAACAGGATTAATTGCTTTTAAATTATCGGATATTATAATTGATAAAGAATTATTAGAAATCTGTAATAATGCTGCTGATGAAGTAATAGAAAAAAATTTATTATTTCAAAGCGAGTATAAGGAAATTTATGATATTGTCCATAAAAACTATTTAGACAATAAAGAGATGTTAGACTAGGAGAAATTTTATGATTAAATTAGCTATTGATGCAATGGGAGGAGATTTTGCTCCTGAAGAAATTGTAAAAGGTGTAAATTTAGCTATTGAGGAATATGATGATATTGAACTTGTTTTATATGGAGATAAAGAGCAAATTAATAAGTTTTTAAAACCAAATAAAAGGGTAACAGTTATTCACGCTCCTGATACTATTAATATGGGAGAAAAAGATCCCATAAGAGAAATAAGAAAAAACAAAGATACTTCATTAGTTAAAGCTTTTCAAGCTGTTAAAGATAAAGAAGTTCAAGGAGTAATTACGGCGGGGCCAACTCAAGCAACTATAATTGCTGCCCATTTAATAATCAGAAGATTAAAAGGAATGAAACGAGTTGCTTTATGTCCAACTCTCCCACATCTTGGAGGGAAGAATAGACTATTGCTTGATGTTGGAGCTAACATTGAATTAAGAGCTGATCATATTTTACAATTATCTCAATTTGCAACTATTTATATGCAAGAAGTAATGAACGTGAAAAACCCTTTAGTTGCTTTACTTAATATTGGCTCTGAACCAGGAAAAGGTAGAGAAGTAGATAAAGAAGCATATAACTTATTGTTAAATGATCCTCATATTAATTTTTATGGTAATTTAGAACCAAAAGAATTACTTTCAACAGAATGTGATATTTTAATAACTGATGGTTATACTGGTAATATGATTATGAAAACATCAGAAGGAGTAGCTAAAGCCGTTGGCACATATTTAAAAGAATCTATTAATAAATCTTTAAAAGCTAAAATCGGTTATTTATTTATGAAAGACGTCTTTAAGGATTTTAAAAAAGTTATGAGTGCAGATGAAATAGGAGGAGCTTCAATTTTTGGGATTGATGGAATTGTTATCAAAGCTCATGGGGCAAGTTCTGCTTATGCATTTAAAAATGCTGTTGATAAAGCTAGATTAGCTGTAAAAGGTGAAGTAATTAAAAAAATGCAAATAGTATTAAGTGAAATGGTGGAAGAAGATGAATAGTAATTGGGATGACCAACTAGGTATACTTGCTAGTAAGTATAATTTTTCTATTAAAGATCGAAATTTATATATAAAAGCATTTACTCATACGTCTTATGCAAATGAACATAAATCAGAAAGTAATGAACGCTTAGAGTTTTTAGGAGATGCAATTTTGGATTTTTTAGTAGGTGAGTACTTATATGTTAAATATCCTTATATGCCAGAAGGAGAAATGTCAAAAGCAAGATCAACATATGTTTGTGAAAAAGCTAATGCTGAGTATTCTTTAATTTTGGGATTAGATAAATGTTTATTGCTCGGAAAAGGTGAAGAAGAACAAAATGGAAGAAGTAAAGTATCTGTTTTAGGCGATTTATTTGAATCTTTTTTAGGAGCAGTTTATTTAGAACATGGAATGGATAAAATAAGAGAGATAATTAGTGATGTTATTTTTTCTGTAATTATTTATATTGATGAAGATGGTTTCTTTGAAGATTATAAATCTACTTTACAAGAATATATCCAAGCAGAAAGTAGAAAAGGTGTTTTGTATAAAGTAGATAATGAACAAGGTCCTAGCCATGATAAAACCTTTACAACTTCTGTTTATCATGATAATATCAGATTAGGTCAGGGTGTCGGAAAAAGTAAAAAAGAGTCGGAACAAATGGCTGCTAAAAATGCTTTAGAAAAATTGGTCAAAAATTGAGGTGTATAAATGGAAAAATATTATGATTTAATTAAAAATAATGTAATTGATTTTAATGATTTATTACTAGAACAATACTATCTACTTGGGTTAAAGGAAGTGGATGTTATTTTGTTAATTAAATTACATCATTTAATTGATAAGGATATTAATACGTTTTCTATTTCTAAACTTTTTTCTAAAATGAGTATTACCGAAGAAGAACTTTCAGATTGTTTAATTAAACTTATTGATCTGGATTATATAAATATTAGCTTAAACAAAGATAAGAAAGAAGAATATAGTCTTGATGGCACCTATAAAAAACTTAGTTTTTTATTATCAACAAATGAAAATGACAAAAAAGATAATTTAGTTCAAGAAAGAGTTAAGGTTACAATAAAAAAATTGGAGAGTGGACTTAGTAAAATGTTATCTCCTTTAGAATTGCAAATGATTAATAGATGGTTTTATGAATATAATTATAATTATGATGATATTGATAAAGCTATTAATAAAGCCTTAAGTAATAAAAATTCTGGTATTAAATACATAGATAGAACGCTACATAATTTAACAAATAAAAGTGAACATAATGAGGATTTAAATGATTTAAAGAAATTATTTAATAATGTATATGGACAAAATAAATAGAATTCTCATTATTTTAGATGAAATGTATCCAGATAACAAAGGGGATTTAAACTATGATAGTATTTTTCAATTAATAGTTGCTGTAACATTATCAGCCCAAACAACTGATATTGCAGTAAACAAAGCTACGATTTCTTTATTTAAAAAATATCCAACTGAAAATGAATTAGCAAAAGCAAATATTAAAGAAGTAAAACAGATGATAAAAACTATTGGTTTGTATAATAACAAATCTAAAAACATCATAGAAATGGCTAAAATATTAGTAGAAAATAATGGTATTATTGAACCTAACTTAGATTTTTTAACTAAACTTCCTGGTGTAGGCAGAAAAACAGCTAATGTTGTTTTGAGTGAGGGATTTAAAATTCCAAGAATTGCTGTTGATACTCATGTTTTTAGAGTTGCTCATAGACTAGGCTTATCAGATGCTAATAATACTTTAGGTACAGAAAAAGACTTAATGGATTTAATTGATGAAAAAAAATGGGGTCAAGCTCATTTAAGGTTATTACGATTTGGAAGATATTTTTGTAAAGCTCAAAAACCTAATTGCCTAGAATGCCCTTTTATAGATATTTGTATTTATAATAAAAAAAATATCTAAATTAAAATATAAAAAAAGCAGCCAATTTTTGGCTACTTTTTTAAAGCATCTTTAATCTTTTCCACATTTGGGGTAACTGATAAAGTTTTCTGGTTTTTATAGCTTACATAAGAACCATATAATTTAGGTATTTTTTTCACATGTTTTATTAAAGTATAATCGACTTCTATATTTTTGCTATCTTTTGCTTTTGAATACAAAGCGGCTATTTCCGCAGCAAATATCAAATCAGCTTCAGTAATTTCATTACCTCTTAAGATTGTGTGTGAGCCAGGTATTCCTTTCACATGCAAAAAGAAATCAGATTTCTTTGCAAATGTATGCGTTAAATAGTTATTTTGAATATTATTTTTTCCAACAAATATTTTAACATCGTTATATTCATAAGAGTCATAATTTGGTCTTTTATGTTTTATAGATTTTTTTGAAGATTTCCCAATATTTAATTCTAACATTATTTCTTTTAAATCTTCAAATTTAGCAAAATCTATTTGCATTAGTAAATCTTCAAAATATTTGAGTGAAGATTTTGTTTCTTTAATTTGCACTTTTAAAAAGCTGATTGCACGTTTTGCTTTTTTATATTTTTTAAATATCTTATCTAAATTTTCAGAAGAAGAAAGTAAAGGGTCTAATTCTATCGTAATTTCTTGATTATCATTAAAATAATCATTTACAGTTATAGAAGAAAAGCCTCTTTTTACTAAGTGAAGATTTGATTTTAATAATACTCCTATTTTTTCATAATTAAGATTAATCTGCGCTTCTCTTTTTTCTTCAATTTGTTTGCTAAGCTTTTTATTTGCTTTAATAATTTCTTTATTTATATGATTAAATAATAGTTTCTGTTCATGATTAAGAATGTTTTCTTGGTGTGTCAAATAAAAATATTGCTCAAGTAATTCTGATAAAGTATTATAGATTATTCTTTGTCCTTCCATATGTTTTAAATCAAAACAATAAAAAGCGTATTTAGAATTATTTTTAAATAAAATTGGTATTGTTTTGTTCTTAATTATATTAAGATTATTTTGAAAAGAAATTTCTGAATATAATCGTTTTGAAACACCTTCATAATTATTTGTTTGATAGATAATGCTTGTTTTAAAAGGATTAATTTTGTTAGTTATTGGAAACTGATAAGTGTTTTTATTAATTAATAATCTATTGGACTCTAATGTTGAAGGTTTTAAAACTTCTTGAATAATAAAATCAGCATCAACAATAATTAAATTATACATTTTTCCAAAAGCTTCAAAAATAAGAGTATAATTAGTACTATAACCTAAATCATCATATTTTTCGATTTCTAGTAAAATGACTCGATCATTATTATGCTGTTTGATATTTCTAATCACGCTATTTTCTAAAAGTCTTTTTAAAGAAACATAAAATCTTTGGGTATTTATAGAATTGATTATTTCCATTTCAGTAAAATGAAGATTAGGATTAGATGAAATATTATATAAAAGCTTTTTTTTATTAGATAACAACATAACGAAATCATGCTCGTTTAAAATCACTAATTTATTTATTCGTTGGTTAATTATATTTGGAGATAATTCTTTTAATAAATGATTAATAAATACTCCGTCAAAACTCATAATTTTCACTTCCTAGCTTTCTTATTTTACCAAAAAACAACTTATTTATCAATATAAACAATATTTGAAAGAAATT
>DUUA01000216.1 GCA_012841765.1 Acholeplasmataceae bacterium | reverse complement strand
CTAAAGTATTAAAACGACAAGTTATGAAATCATATAAAAAGAATCCAAAGACAACAGTTACATTATTAATTGTTTTGGTATTGTGTGTGGGTGTGTTTATATATCTTTATAGTGCTGGTTATTTAGATAAATATTTCAATGATACATCTGGGTCGACAACTCCCGTTGTTGGAAGTTTTGAACAAGATGAGAATGGTTTTTACTATTATAATTTAACAGGTTATGAAAGTGGACAATATTATTATTCAGCAAAAGATTTATCTGGAAATACTCTTAAAGATCAATTACATAATATTGTTAATAATGGTTTTACGTCAATAAGTTATGGTGATGCAAGATATGTTTTATCATTTTCTGATCGAGATCCCAAAGATAATAATGCAAGTGTAAGAGGAATATATGACAATGATATAATTTCTACAGAATGGATAGGTACTGGTGAAGGAGCATGGCAAAGAGAACATGTTTGGCCTAATTCTAAATTAGGGATTCCAAGAGTGAATAATTCAAGTAAAAATCAAGGATCTGATTTACATAATTTAAGAGCAATCACTGGTATTAATCAATCTAGATCAAATCGTTATTTTGATAAAGGAAGCGGCGAAGCAGTGACTGTTGGTAGTGAAGGCTTTTATCCAGGAGATGAACACAAAGGGGATGTTGCTAGAATATTATTTTATATGGATATTATGTATGAAAAGTTAAGCTTAACAAACGATATTTTAAAATTGGAAAATAATCCTGACACTAACTATACCTATAATGGAGCATATGCGGGTATTTTAGATTTACTTATTGAGTGGCATAAAGAAGATCCTGTTGATGATTTTGAGATTCAAAGAAATGAATTCATATATAGTGGTACTGCAGTTGATCCTGATGGAGAGGAGGTTGATTCTCAAGGCAATAGAAATCCTTTTATTGATAAACCAGAATATGTTCATTTAATTTGGGAAGATAAAGAAATTGAAGATTTATTAAAAGAAGAAGAGGTAGAAACAAACTATTCAATACCGATTAATAATGTTTATTATGTTAAATCATCTCAAAAAAATAAATGGTTTAGTTGATTTATATGTTTTTTAAATGTTTGGCTTTCTTTTGAAATGCACGTATGTATTGCTTTACATAAACATCTTGCTTTAGTAAAATGAATATGTGAGGTGATATTATGAATAATTTATATAATGGTTCAAACAATTATGTTTTTGATATAAATAAATTTAGGTTAACGTTGGCTAAGTTAAGGAAAGATCATGATATGACTCAATTTGAATTAGCTGACAAGTTAAATTTAACTAGGCAGGCAATTTCTAGATATGAAAATGGTGATAGTTTTCCAGATATTGCAACATTATTGTTAATTTGCAAAATATTTAGTGTTTCGATTGATTATTTAATTGGTATTAAAACGACAGGTGAACAGCAAATCATTAATAAGCTTGTTGAAGGAAAAGATTTTCGGGAAAAGAATTATAATTTAATGGATGATTTAATTAATCTTGCACCTATTTTAAAACCAAGTGAAATTGACAAAATGGTTATGGGTTTTAAAAACGAAGGAATTAATATAGAAATTATAGTTAAATTAATAAGTTATTTAAATGACAAAAGTTTATATCATTTATTAATGAATGCTGATTTTAGTTCTCCAAGTAGAGAAGTTTTGGAGTTTTTATTTCCTTACCTGGATGATGATTCAAAATGGGTTATATTTTATAAAATACTAGAAGGCAAAATAGATTATCATTTTTTGGAAGAGTTTATTCCTGCATGTGATTGGTTTCCGCTTTCGCTAATAGAAGCTGCTGTTGTAGAAGGGGTTATGGATTATGATGCTTTAAGAATAATGCGAGAGGGATCAAGAAGACGTTATATAAAGAATAGTGAAAAAATTTATAGATTTTAGTATGTTAATTGTTATAAATAATAGAAAAAGACCATTTAAAGGTCTTTTTTAATTTATAAGAAAAGAAGAGTTTATATAGTAAATATAAAATCAAGTTATATCTAGCATATTTACATTTCTATTAGACGGAAAAAATCAATTTTTTGAATAT
>DUUA01000215.1 GCA_012841765.1 Acholeplasmataceae bacterium | reverse complement strand
TTATAAATTTATTAATATTTCATTTATTAATTTAATAAAAGTTTTATCTGCTTTATATGAAACTTCTAACATTTCATCATGGTTAAGATGTTCTCTATAGAAGATAGAACCATTAATATTTGTTATTAAACAAATTCCTAAGATTTCTAAAAAACAATGTTTTGCTATGGTGGCTTCGGGAACTAAAGTCATGCTTACAGCATCTGCTCCTAAAATACTTAATGCTTTGATATCAGCAGGTGTTTCATAATTAGGGCCAGGATAATAAGCAAATATTCCTTCTTTTAAATGAATACTATTTTTTTTAGCAGCTTTTTTAGCAATAGTTTGTAAATCTTTCGAATAAGTATAACTCATATCAAGAAATCTAGGACCAAAGCGGTCATAATTAGGTCCATTTAAGATTGATGGTGCAAGCAATGAAATATGGTCTTTCACAAGCATTAAATCGCCTATTTCTAAATAGTCTTTAATTCCTCCAGCTGCAGTTGTAATGATAATTGTATGAACTCCTAAATTTTTAAAAACTCTTATTGGAAAAGCAACTTCATCGTTAGTTAGTCCTTCATAATAATGATATCTTCCATTTAGGATTAGAACCTTTTTCCCATTTAATGTTCCATAATGTAGAATTCTTTTATTAGTTATTAGAGTAGATTTAGGAAAGTTTGGAATGTCAGAATATTTAATGTCAATTCTGTTTTTTAATTCTTCAGCAAGTGCACCAAAACAAGATCCTAAAATAATGACTATTTCAGGAATTGATGGTAAATTTTTTTGAATATATTTAGAAGCTTCGTCTATTTTTTGATACATATTTTTACCCTCTCTTTAATCTATATTGAAATACTTTAATGTTTTTTCAAGCATTAAAAGTAAAATCATTTCATCGTTAACGGTTAAATCTTTAACCATTTCCTCAACCATTTCTTTATGGAAGGCCTCGTGTTTAATGTTAACGTCTTTTCCTTTGCTAGTTAGAAGTAAATTAACTTTTCTTTTATCTATTTCGTCTTGATTTCTAATTACATAGCCTTTCTTTTCTAATTTTTTTATGGCAGTACTAAGAGTACCTGGAGTAATGTTTAGAGATTTTGCAATTGCATTGGCGGTCACATCATTTCGTCTTTTTCCAAGTGCGATTGCTTCAAGGATATGGATATCATGAATAGAAATATCATTATTGACTAATTTTAAAAGGTTTTTTTCTTCGTTGAAAAGAATTTTATTAAATAATTTAACTAAAACTTCGTTTAAAACTTTTTTCGTATTATTTTCCATATATTTTCCTCTTATGTAATTATAATATATCAAAATAAAATAAAAAAATCAAACAATATAATTTATCTTTGGTACAAATTAATGCAACTTATAACTATAATTTAAATATTTTTTTAATTTGGTTTGATTATCAAAATAAATTGACATCAATAAAAGATTATGTTATAGTAAATAAATGCTTTGATTATCAAAGTATAAGGAGGGAAAAATGGGCATTAAATTAGTAATAGATTCTGGCAGTGATATTTTAAAAGATGAAAAAGGCTATGAAGGAGTTGTTATTTTACCTATTAAATTATATTTTGGAGAACAGGAATATATTCCTGGAGTTAATTTAAATAATAAAGAGTTTTATGATAAATTAAGAGAAGTAACCAAACTACCACATACTGTTCAAATTAATCCACAAGAATATTATGAAGTCTTTAAAAAAATAATCGATCAAAAAGAGCAAATATTATGTATAACTTTATCAAGTGCTTTATCTGGAACCCACAATTCAGCTCTAATTGCAAGACAAGAAGTAGATGCTGAAAATATTAAGGTTGTTGATTCACTTAATGCCATAGTAGGTTTTAGGTCATTAGTAGATATTGCTTTAGAACAAATAAAATTAGGTAAGACATTAAATGAAATCACTGATTACTTAAATGATGTGAAGAAAAAAATTCGGTTAATGGCTGTAGTAGATGATTTAAAATATTTAAAAATGGGTGGAAGACTTAAGGCAGCTGAATATACAGTCGCTAATTTTTTTAGAATCAAACCTATATTACATGTATATGAAGGAGAAGTTAAATCTCTGACTACATCTAGAGGATTTAAAAAAGGATATGAAAAAATAGCTGATATGATAGATGGAGAAGTAGATTATAATAAACCAATATATGTTGCTCATTCAGATTGCCCTGAAAAGATTAAAGATTTTGTGGGAGTAATAAATAAAAAAATCAAATTAAATAAATATCAAGCAAAGGAGATAGGACCGGCAATTGGTACCCATACAGGTCCTGGAATTATTGGAATAATGTACTATGTTAAATAATTTTAAAAATGTTAGAATATTCTATTCTAGCATTTTTTTATTTTAGAAGTAAACTGTATATATATTGCAAAATATAGTAAATTATACTAAAATTAATTAGGTGATAAATATATGAAAACAATAATAAATAATTCTCTTGATCCATATTATAATTTAGCTTTAGAAGAATATGTTATGAAAAACATTGATATTAATGATGACATCATAATTTTATGGCAAAATATGCCGACCATAGTGGTCGGACGAAATCAAAACACTATCGGAGAAATTAATAGTGAATATATTAGAAATAAAAATATAAAAATAGTTAGAAGAACATCCGGAGGGGGAGCAGTATATCATGATTTAGGGAATTTGAATTATACTTTCATTACAAAAAATATTAATGAAAATTTAAATAATTATGAGAAACTGACAAAACCGATTATCGAAGCAATAAATTCTTTTGGAATTGAGTCTTATTTTTTTGGGAGGAATGACATATTGCTAGATAATATGAAAATTTCTGGTAATGCTCAAAGTTTTTATAAAAATAGAATGTTTCAACATGGAACTATTTTATTTAATTCTGATTTAAGTGAAATAAAAAATGTGTTAATTCCTAAAAATAAAGTAAAAGACAAAAGTATTAAATCAAATAGAGCGCTTGTTACTAATATTTATCCGTATTTAAAAGAAAAAATTACAATTATTGAGTTTAAAGAAAAACTATTGAAGTCTATTTTAAATACAAATAATCTAAATGAAAATATTTTCAATTTAAAAGAGGAAGATTTATTAAATATAAATAAACTAAAAATTGAAAAATATGAGACTTGGGATTGGAATTATGGGAAAAACCCTTCATATTCTTTTGTAAGAGAAAAAAGATTTTTAGGTGGTAATATTTCTTTTAATATGGAAATAAAAAATGAGATTATTATTAAAATAAAAATTTTCGGAGATTTTTTAGGTAAAAAAAATGCTTACGATTTGGAACAAATTTTAATTGGTGAAAAGTTATCTAAATCAAATTTAGATAATTTATTAAAAAGGAAGGGAGTAGAAGATTTTTTTTATAATATTACAGTAAGTAATATTATAGATTGTCTATTTAACTAAAATTATGAATAAAAAGATTTTTAAAATTTTCGTTATTTTTCTATTATTTTTTTCACTTTCCGGATGTAGTTTGCTTGTTAATACTCCATCTATCGAAACAACAAATTTAGAAGAAGAATTAGATAAAGTTTATAGTTTGGTCAATGATGTTTCTAATATTGCAATGAAAGCTAATGTGAAAATAGTGACCAAATCCTTTACTCCTTCTTTTCCTTTTCCTGAAGTTGTTAGTGGACAAGGAAGTGGAGTAATATTTTTTGAAGATAGCAACAATTATTTTGTTCTTACAAATAATCATGTTGTAAACCATGACCAAGAATATAAGAATGTAAAATATCAAATTACGGATTACTTAGGTGAAGTATATAATGGAACATTGATTGCTAGTTCTGCAGCGTACGACTTAGGTTTATTAAAATTTAATAAATCTAAAAATATCTTAAAAGTATTAAATGTTAATTTTAATTCATTAGTAAAAGATGATTTAGTTATTGCTATTGGTCAACCTAAAGGTCAAGATAATACTATAACATTTGGAAAATTTATAAGATTTACTAGTGGAAATTTAGATTTAGTAACATCACATGTAGATTTTGATGTTATTGAACATAATGCTCCGATTAATAGAGGTTCTAGTGGAGGTGTTTTAATAAATAATAATTTAGAAATTGTCGGAATAAATTATGCTGGTTCTTTTAAAGAAGGAGTTGAAGGCTCAATAACTGCATATGCCATCCCCATGATAAAAGTAGATGAGTTTTTAAAATTAAATAATTTTTATTAAAAAAAGTTCAGTTTAACTGAACTTTTATAATGAGGAAAGAATTCTATTCAAATCTGCTTTTAATATAAAACGAGATAATCTCGCGTATTCCTTATTATTTTTATAAAATATTAAAGTTGGTACTGTAAATACTAATTGTTGTCCACTAAATTCTATAACATTTTCGATAAAAATTTTATAGAAAGGAATAGAAGGGTAATCTAACAACGCATCGTGAACAATTGGTTCTATTGCGTTGCAAACTGTACAAGATTTTGTTTTTGCTAAAACTATGAAAACCTTGTCGTTTATACTATTAAATTGTTCATAGTTTTTTAATTCCATCTTGCACCTTTAAGATATTTTTAACTTATTTATGTTATAATATAATTAGATTATAATATAAAACATTTATAAAAGAAAGGTGTATGCATGTTAAAATTAAAAAATATT
>DUUA01000025.1 GCA_012841765.1 Acholeplasmataceae bacterium | reverse complement strand
ATTGGTTCTAGTGAGGGACTTAGTGATGAAGTAAAAAGAAGAAGTAATAAGGCTTTATCTTTTTCACAAATGACTTTTCCTCATCAATTAATGAGAGTTATTTTTTTGGAACAAATTTACCGTGCTTTTTCAATTATTAATAATAAAAAATATCATAAATAAAGGAGTTTCAATGGGTGTTTTTAAATTACATAGTAATTATAAACCTACAGGAGATCAGCCAAAAGCTATCTCTTCTTTAGTAAGTAATTTAAATAATGGCATGAAAGAACAAACTTTACTTGGGGCAACAGGAACTGGGAAGACTTTTACTATTGCAAATGTTATTGCTCAAACTGGGATGAAAACTTTAGTTTTGGCTCATAACAAAACTTTGGCTGGCCAATTATATAGTGAATTAAAATCTTTTTTTCCTGAAAATAAAGTAGAATACTTTATTTCTTATTATGATTATTATCAACCTGAAGCATACGTTGTTTCTAAAGATTTATATATAGAAAAAGATTCTTCCATTAATGATGATATTGACCAAATGCGACATTCTGCTGTTAGTTCTTTACTAACAAGTGATGACGTTATTGTTGTTGCTAGTGTTTCTTGTATATATGGTATTGGAGATCCCGATGATTATTTAGAAAAAATGTTAACTATTAGAGAAAAAGATATTGTTAATCGAAATGATTTATTAAATCAACTTATTAAAATGGAATATGTTCGTAATGATTATGAATTAAAACGCGGTACTTTTAGAGTTAAAGGAGAAAGTATTGATATTATTCCTTCTTATTTTAAAGATGAAGCAATAAGAATAGAATTTTTTGATAATGAAGTAGAAAGAATTTTAATTGTTGATATCATCACTGGAAGAGCAATTTCCAAAAAAACTATTATGAATGTTTTTCCAGCAACTCTTTTTGCAACAAGTGAGCACAAAAAAGAAGAAGCTATAAAAAGAATAAAAAATGAATTAGTTGATCAAATTGCTTATTTTAAAGAAAACAATAAACTGTTAGAAGCCCAAAGAATAGAACAAAGAACTAGATATGATATTGAAATGTTAGAAGAAGTGGGTACTTGTTCGGGAATAGAAAACTATTCTAGGCATTTTAGTTTAAGGGAAGAAGGGGAAACGCCTTATACTTTAATTGATTTTTTTAAAAAAGATTTTTTACTTGTAGTTGATGAATCTCACGTATCTCTTCCTCAAGTGAGAGGAATGTATAATGGAGATAGAAGTAGAAAAATGAATTTAGTAGAAAATGGTTTTCGTCTTCCTTCAGCTTTAGATAATAGACCACTTCGTTTTGAAGAGTTCCAAGAGAAATTAGATAAAGTAATTTATTTAAGTGCTACTCCTTCTGATTTTGAAAAAGATAGAAGTTCTGAAGTTATTGAACAAATCATTAGACCGACTGGACTTTTAGATCCAGTTATTGAAGTTAGAAAAAGCCATGGACAAATTGAGGATTTAATTAAAGAACTTAAAAAAAGAATTAAAGCAAACGAAAGAACTCTGGTTTTAACATTAACTAAAAAAATGTCAGAAGATCTAACAAGATATTTAAAAGATCTTGATATTAAAGTCGCTTATCTTCATTCCGAAATTAAAACATTGGAAAGATTAGAGATTATTAGAAAATTACGAATGGGAACCTATGATTGTTTAGTTGGCATTAATTTATTAAGAGAAGGCTTAGACATTCCTGAAGTTTCTTTAATCACAATCTTAGATGCTGATAAAGAAGGTTTTTTAAGAAGTGAAACTGCTTTAATTCAAACAATAGGTAGAGCCGCAAGAAACGTCAATGGTCAAGTTATAATGTATGCTGATAGAATTACTAATTCCATGGAAAGAGCGATTGTGGAGACATATCGCAGGCGAGAAATACAAGAAGCATATAATGTGTCAAATCATATTATTCCACAAACTATCTATAAAGACATTCAAGATCAAATGGTTATTACTAGGTTAATTCATGAAGATGTTGTTGATATTAACTTGGATAATTTAAGCAATTTAAGTAAATTAGAAATTGATAAATTAATAAAAACACTAGAAAAACAAATGAAAGAAGCTGCAAAAGATTTAGATTTTGAACAAGCAATGGGTTTAAGAGATATCATCTTTGAACTAAAGGCTGGTAAGTAGGTAAAAATGAAAAAAGTTATTATTGGATTAAGTGGTGGTGTTGATAGCGCTGTTGCTGTTATTAAATTAAAAGAAGAAGGGTATCTTGTTGAAGGTATGTTTATGCGCAATTGGGATTCATCTCTAAATAATGATATTTTAGGTAACCCTAATGATTTTGAAGAAATTTGTCCTCAAGAACAAGATTACATCGATGCCCAAATAACTGCAAAGCAGTTAGGGATAAAACTTCATCGTGTTGATTTTGTAAAAGAATACTGGGATTATGTTTTTACTTATTTTTTAGATGAATATAAAAAAAACAGAACTCCTAATCCTGACATTTTGTGTAATAGTGAAATTAAGTTTAAATATTTTTTGAAAGAAGCATTAAAATTAGATGCTGATTATATTGCAATGGGTCATTATGCTCGAGTTGAACATAGTCCTGAAGTTCTTTTAAAAAAAGGAATTGATTACAATAAAGACCAAAGTTATTTTTTGTGTCAATTAAATAAAGAACAACTAAGTAAGTCTTTATTTCCAATAGGTGAATTAACAAAAGCTGAAGTAAGAGAAATTGCTTTAAAACATAATTTAAAAATTGCTAAAAAGAAAGATTCTACAGGAGTATGTTTTATTGGTGAAAGAGATTTTAAATTATTTTTAGAAAATTATTTACCAGCAAAACCAGGTAAAATGAAAACATTAAGAGATGAAGTTGTGGGAACGCATGATGGATTAATGTATTATACAATAGGCCAGCGTAAAGGTTTAGGTTTGGGTGGAGATTTTGGGCCGTGGTTTGTTCTTGGAAAAGACGTTTTAAATAATGTTTTATTAGTAGGGTATCAAGAAGATCAAGAATATTTATATTCAGATATGTGCTTTGCTAATAATTTAAACTGGCTAGGGAAAGATTTTATTCAGATTTCATGTTTCGCGAAGTTTCGTTATCGTAGTAAAGATATAAAAGTTAAAGTAACTAAAATAAGTGATGGGGTTGTAAAGGTAGAATACCCAGAAAAATTTAGAGCCGTTACTCCAGGACAAGCAGTTGTTTTTTATGATGGAGATATTTTACTTGGCGGGGCAACTATTGATAAAGTGTATAATGAAGGAACTAAAAGAAAGTATTAGGGGATTACAATGGAAAAAGTATGGGGAAGTGTTAACAAAGTAATATATTACAATGAGAGTAATGGTTACGGAGTAATTAGAATAACGCTTGATTCTAATAATCCAGAATTAGAATTAATAATTGGAAAAGTATATTCTAATTTTTTAACTGTCACTGGGTTATTTGATCGAAAACCAATAGAAAATGAAACTTATACTTTTTTAGGAGAATTTACAGATACTGATTATGGTTATCAGTTTAAAGCGAATTCTTTTGATCGTAAAATGGAAAATACTTTAGAAGGAATTATAAATTACTTATCAAGTGATTTATTTCCTGGAGTTGGAAAATCTTCAGCAACTAAAGTTTTTCAAACTTTAGGAGAAGAATGCTTAAATAAAATAATTGATAATCGAAAAAATTTAGATAAGGTAAAAGGAATTACTAAAAAACAAAAAGACACCATTTATGAAAATGTTAAACAAAACCTATATTCTAAAGAAACTACTTTAGCTTTCCTTGATTTAGGATTAACTATGGCAATGGCTTTAAAACTTATTAATCATTATGGTAATGATGCTTATAAAATTATTAGTAATAATCCTTATATTTTAATTGACCAAGTTGAAGGATTTGGTTTTATAAGGGCAGATAAAATTGCCTTATCACTAGGGGTAAAAAAAGATTCTTTGATTAGAATTAAAGCTTTGCTTTTATTTATCTTAAATAGATATACATATTCTCAAGGAAATTCTTATTTAAATAAAAAAGAATTATTTAGGTTAATGTATAAAGAAATTAATGATGAAAACAGTTCTTTAGATGAAGAGATGTTAAATGAAGTTATTAATAGTTTAATAGTAGATAATAAGATAATTATTGAAGATGAAGATATTTATTTAAAACATATCTATAATGCTGAAGTTGATTTTGCTAATAAAATTAAATTAATAGTAAATTTTGAAGAAGAAAGTCAATTTCTAGAATCAGTTATTTTAGAAAAATTAAAAGAATTAATGGATTCTATTAAAATCACATATACCGAAGAACAAAAAGAAGCTATTGTTTTAGCTCTTTTAAATAATGTTTCAATTATTACTGGAGGTCCTGGAACTGGTAAATCGACAATTATTAATGGGTTGATTAAAACATATTGTTCTTTGTTCAATAAAGAAGAACTGATTAATGAATCAATCTATTTGCTTGCCCCAACTGGAAGAGCGGCAAAGAGATTGCAAGAACTAACAAATCATAATGCAATGACAATTCATAAATTTTTAGGGTATGAGGGTAATGGTAATTTTAGATATGGAAAAGATACAATTATTAGTTGTAAAATGGTTATAGTTGATGAATTTTCAATGGTAGATATTGAACTTGCATCAAGACTTCTTAGTGCCCTTTCTCTAGATGTAAAAGTTGTTTTTGTTGGTGATAAAGATCAGCTCCCATCGGTGGGACCTGGGAATGTTTTAGAAGATTTAATTTCAGCAAATGTAATTAAAACAATTAAACTATCGCAGATTCACAGACAAAAACTTGATTCTTCAATTATTGACTTTGCTCATAGTATCAATAGGGGTATTATTCCTGAAAATGTATTGGATATGCAAAACGACCGTAGTTTTATTAGAATGAATGATTCTTCAATAATTCAAAATTTAATATTTACGATAAAAAAAGCCATTAATAAACAAATGGATTTAATTAAAGATATTCAAGTTTTGATTCCAATGTATAAAGGCGATCTTGGAATTAATAACATTAATAAAGTTTTACAAGAAGAGTTTAACCCCAAACAAGATTTAGAAATAATAAGGTTTAATAATATTTTTAGGGTAAACGATAAAGTTATTCAACTTGTTAATAGAACTGAAAAAGAAGTTATGAATGGAGATATTGGGCAAATAATCAGTATTGACTATCAAGATAAAGAATACTCTGGATTATCTGTTCTTTATGATTTTGGGCCAGTATATTATAAAGTAGAAGAACTTGATGATTTATCTCTAGCTTATGCTATTTCTATTCATAAATCACAAGGAAGTGAGTTTGATTTAGTCGTCATTCCTTTTTCAACAAAATATTATATTATGTTGAAAAAGAAATTAATTTATACAGCAGTCACAAGAGCTAAAAAATTCTTAATAATGTTAGGATCTCTTGAAGCAATGACTCAAGGTATTCAAAGAGTAGAAGTAAGAAAAAAAACTAAATTAATAAATAGACTAAATGACAGTAAGAAAATCATGGATAGAGATGAAGAAATATTTCAAGAAGAAGATGACATTTCTCCTTTTAGTTTTATGTAAAAAAGCAAATTTATAGTTTGCTTTTTCTTTTAGACTTAATAAATTAATCTTTCTAAAATTGGCTTATAATCAAGATAGATAAGGGGGCGTTTAATTGAGCGTGAAAGTAGTTAAAAACGATTGAAAGCTAAAATAAAGGCTGTTAACGCCTTGTTTGATGTGGTTTCATAATAGTTTGGTGATTATATTAAAAAAAGACTGAATTGATTAAAATTCAGTCCTTTTTGATATATTTATAATTATACTTTTTTAATAACCAAAGCCAAATCTATTTGTTGGTTTAGCTAAATCTGATTTTGCTGGAAGTATTGTTTCTAATACAACAGTAGCATCATAATGAAGTTCAGCATGTTGTATTCTGACTTTATAAGTAATTGGAGTTGCTACAGTTGGTAAGTTGAAAATTCTTCCTCTAGAATCTACATATTGGTTTGCTGTTGTAGAAAAATCTAATGTATATCCTTTTAATTTTGTTCTTACTAAATATTCTGCTTCAACCATTTCTAAGAAATGTTGTTCAATTCTTGCGTTTCTCATAGTTCCTGGACAGTTTTTTCCACTAAAGAAATGATGAGGTTGAACATCAGCAATTCCTAAGTTATTGTCTTCCATTAGTTTTCCTATAAGCTTAGCAAGATGATGATATGAAGAATATAAATCTGAACCAGAATTAATAGCCATTTCAATACCTATGGCATTATTATTCCCACCTCTGTTTGATATGTATCCATAAGTGCTACTATACCAAGTAGTTCCCATGTAATAATAACCATCTTTAACAATAGTAAATAATCCATTGTCATTAATATCAGAAGTTTTTGCTATAACGCCACTTTTTGTTGGTGCTAGATATGTTGTCTTTTCTCCATCAAGTGCAAAATAACCATCAGTTGTAATTGTAACTGTAGGTCTTAGATTACCATTAAATTTAACACCAGTTGGGATTTCTTCAAATTTTGTTCCAGTTCCATCTCCAGCATGCCAAGCAACCATATTTGTTGGAAGCTGTTGATAAATTGCATCATCACCAACAGTGAAATGCCAAGATACTTCAGCATCACTATTATTATAGTTAGAGTTTGCTAAGGCAGTAGAACCTGCACCAGCTGCTCCAGTATCATGATAAGTAATAAATCTAGTTTTTGGAGCATGAAATACTCCTGTATAACCTACTGCAGTAGATTTCATCATATTTGGAGTGATTACTAAATCCTCAAATAAGAATTTACTAACACTACCAAGCATTGGCTGTACTGGATATTTTCCACCAGCAGTATATTCATAACCATATAGAATCATTTCTTGATTAATAATTTTTGTTTCATGAAGTGATTCTATAATTTTCATAGGATCAAATTTTTCTTCAACAGTTATATTAATTACCATTGTAATCTCCTCATTTGAAGCAACTTTTCCTGTAATTGCTACATTTCCAGTTACAGTTCCTGTTACTAAATACCCAAAATCATTTACATAAGCTATATCTGGATTGTTTGAACTAAATATTATTTCTTGATCTGCTTGTCTTGGTTCAACTGAGAAAATACCTTTATAGCTATTTTCTGTTTCATAAGTTTTTTCACCAAAGCCAATTGTTAATCCTGTTGCTGCTTGATAAGTAACTGTTACATCAAATGATAATTTCTTTCCATTTGATAAAGAAGTAATAGTTATTGTTGCAACACCACCATTAATTCCTTTTACCGTTCCAGTGCTTGTAACTGTTAGTATATTTGAATCGCTTGATTCAAACATTACGCCAATTCCATATTTATCAGCTGAATCAGTTACAACTAATTTGTGTGTGTCTCCCGCAGCAATTGTAGTAATCGTTTCAACAGTTAATGTTGTAGTATTTATAACATTAACAGTAATTACTGTTTCAACATTTGTGCCAATAATTTTAGCTGTAATAGAGGTAGTACCTACTTTTAAGCCTTTTACAGTATTGTTTTCAATACTTATAATTTCATCATTAGCTATTTCATAGGCAACAAGTAAATCAATAATGTTTTCGCCAGTAATAGTTGGCACTAAGACAACTTCATTTTCTACACCTAAATCAATAGTGATATTATCACTTTCGAAAGAAAGAGTAGTTTTTTCTTTAATCTGAAGAGTTTTAGTTGCTTTTATTTCAGTGTTTTTAATTGTTGCAGTAATTATTACATCTCCAGCAGCTAATGCTTTTACTTTATTTCCAGCAAAACTTACTTTTTCACTAGGAGCTGCTGAATATACTACTTCTAATTTATTATTACTTAAATCAGGAACTAAAGTATATTCTTCACCGATTTCTAATTCAACTATATCAGTATCAAAACTAATAGTTGGTGTAACTTGTTCTTCAACAATTTTAATTTGAATTGTAGCAGATACCTCAGTATCTGTAATTGTTGCAGTGATTGTAACTGTGCCAACAATTAAAGCTTTTACTTTGTTTCCAGTAAGTTCTACTGAAGACATTGGGTCAGCAGAATAAATTACTACCAATTCAGAATTACTTAATGTTGGGTTCAACGTATATTCTTCGCCGATTTCTAACTCAACATCTTCATCTTTAAAAGAAATAGTTGGTGTTTCACTTTGTTTTTCAACAACAGTGATTGTAATAGTTGCAGAAATGTCAGTTCCATCGATTGTTGCCGTAACTTTTACTATACCAGCAGCAACCCCCGTAACTTTTCCACCCTCTATTGTAATAACATCATTTTTATCCATCGTATAATTAATTTTTAAAGAAGTTTTACTTAATACTGGTGAAAGATCATATTTTTCGCCGACTTCAATTTCAACATTTGGTTCAGCAAAAGAAATAGTATCACCATTACAAGCAATAAGTGTTACTCCTAAAAGTAACATCATGCATATAAATGCGATTTTCTTGAACATTGTATTCTCCTTTCAAGTCTTTTGATTACATAGTATATTGTATAAGAAAACGCTTCAATAGTCAAACAAGATTATAAATTAAACTAATTACTTTTTTTAAAAATAATATATAGAAAATGGAGGTAATTATGAATAAAAAGAAAATAATAATTTATGTTATTGTTGGAATATTAATAGCTTCAGGAATTATCATTACGGCAGTTACTAATAATAAACAACCAAATACAGACATTCCCGAAAATAATCAAAATTATAGCAAAAATAATATTATTGTTGAAGTAAAAGGGGAAGTATACCGACCAGGCATTTATATTATTTTAGAAGGTTCAAGAGTAAATGATCTAATATTTTTATGTGGGGGTTTTACAAGTAATGCTGTAACTTCTAATATTAATTTAGCAAGAATCATTAAAGATGGGGAATTAATAAATATAAATGCTAAAGAAAAAGAAAATATTGCAAATAATTTAATTAATATCAATACTGCCAGTGTTGAACAATTAATGGAGCTAGTCGGAATTGGGGAAACAAAAGCTAGAGGAATTATTAGTTATCGAAATGATGTAGGAAAATTTGGTGTAATTGAAGATATTATGAATGTCAGTGGGATTTCCAGTGCTTTATTTGAAAAAATTAAAGACTTCATTACAGTATAAAACCTTATTAAATAATTATTTTCTAGTTGCATTTTTAATATTGCTCATATTAATAAGTATAACTAATTATATTTGTATTATTTTT
>DUUA01000214.1 GCA_012841765.1 Acholeplasmataceae bacterium | reverse complement strand
TAATTCTTTAGAATTTATTATTATTTGAAATAATGTTTTAACAGGTGTTCCACTTGTAGAAACAATTAATAACATACTTAAATCAAACATAGGAAGAAATAACATATATAATGAAAAGACAATACTAAAAATAATATGTGCAACTAAAGCTACTCTCATATTTTTCTTTTCAAAATATCTAATTATGATTATATTTTCTTTTCCCATATAATAAAAAAATAAGCATGATGACCCCCTTATATTATTAGAACTAAAAAGTCCTTATTCTAAGTCATTATGCTTATAATTTATGTAATTTTAAATATTTTCGGTCTTTTTAGTCCGAATAAAATATTAATTAAATTATTATTTAATTACTAAATTACCCCTTCATCTTATTTTAGCATTTACTAATAGTGTTGTCAATAATAAAATGAAGAAATTTGTTAATGACTCTGATTATCTTTTTATATAAAAAAAGAAACATTTCTGTTTCTTTAATTATTATTCCATATATAATCCCATTAACTCTTGAATACTAGTAATTCCCTGCATTACATAAGTTTTACCAACATTCCAAAGCGAAACCATGCCATTTTGTCTAGCTACTTCTCTTAATTCTTCTGCTGAAAGACCTTTTACCATTGCATCTCTAATTTTATCATTCAAATACATTATTTCATGTACTGCAGTTCTTCCTCTGTAACCTGTTTGGTTACAGAATTGACATCCTTGAGGTCTATAAATACTTACAGGACTGTCTAGTCCTAAAATAGCCATTTCTCTCGCATTTGTTCTTCTTTTCTTTTTACAAGCAGGACATAATCTTTTTACTAGTCTTTGAGAGATTACTCCTACTAAAGCATCAGCTACTAAGTAATGAGTTACTCCCATATCAACTAATCTTGTTAGGGCACCTGGTGCATCATTAGTATGAATTGTACTAAAGACTAAATGGCCAGTAATCGCAGCACGAATAGCTATTTGTGCTGTTTCTTCATCACGAATCTCACCAATCATAATAATATCTGGATCTTGTCTTAGAATACTTCTAAGTGCTGTAGCAAAAGTAAGATTAGCTTTTTGATTTACTTGGGATTGATTAATCCCTTCCAAAGTATATTCAACTGGATCTTCTACAGTAATAATATTAACATTTGGTTTATTCAATTCTCTTAAGAATGAATAAAGAGTAGTTGATTTTCCACAACCAGTTGGACCTGATAATAAGACAATTCCATGAGGGTGAGCTAAGATCTTATCAATAACAGCATTACCTTCATCAGTAAAACCTAACTTTTGTCTAGCAAAACTAAACGCAGATTTATCTAAAATACGAATAACTATCTTTTCACCATAAACAGTTGGAAAAGAAGATACTCGGAAGTCATATTCGGTTCCATTAATAACCATATTAATACGCCCATCTTGAGGAAGTCTTCTCTCAGATATGCTCATTCCAGAAACTATTTTGATTCTAGCGGCGATAGCCGGATAACTTTCCAACGGAAAGACAGCTCTTTCCGATAATTCTCCGTCAATTCTGTATCTAACTTTAACATTCTTCTCAAATGGTTCTATATGAATATCACTAGCTCTAAAAGGAATAGCTTCTTTAATAACAGAATCTACAAACTTAACAGCTGGTGCATTAATTACATCGCTTTCACTTTCAATTTTAAAGTCTTGGTCTCCCATTGCTTTACTTATAAGACGTTTATCTTTATCTTTGTTTAAATTATCCAGTGCATCTTCAGTATATTTTACAGCAACAACTGAATCTACATAAATATCTATTTGAACTGAAGGGACTAAAATAAACTCTATTTTACCAGTATAAAATGTTGCAATAGATGATATTGCATTAAAATCAAGTGGTCTTGCAATAGCAACTAACATGATTCCATCATTATCAATAGATATTGGAACTATTTTTTGTTTCTTTAAAAAAGTTAGACTAAAATTTTCTATTAAACTCTCATCAATTTCTAACATTGGAAGTTCAATGTATGGCATTGAATAAAACTCTCCAAGAGATGCTAAAGCAGTAATTTCAGTACAATAATCTTTTGCAATTAAATATCTATCAGCAGGCATCTTTAATCTATCACATTCTAAAAGAATGTCATTAATTTGTCTTCTTTTAATTATTTTTTTATAAGCAAAGAATTGTAATAATTCAAAATTTAAATTCATTAAAGATCCTCCTTCTTTTTACAAAATATTTATTTAAGCCCAGTCATAATTGATAACATTGGTGAATAGATTGCATAAAAGATAACTCCAACAGATAACCCCATTATTAATAACATAATTGGTTGTAAGATAGTTGTTAGTCTTGTAAGAGAGCTTTCAACTAAATCATCAAAAAACCCACATGATTTTAATAATACCTCATCTATAGAATCAGTTTTTTCACCAATTGCAATCATTTGAATTAACATTTGGGGAAATATTTTCTCTTCTTGCAAAGACGAAGTCAAGGTTTTACCTTGAGTTACAGCTTCTGCTGAAACTTTAAATCTTTTTTCTATATTTTTATTACCTAAAACAATGGAAACAATTGACATCGCTTCTACTATATCCATACCACTACTAATTAAAAGTCCAAATGCTCTAGCAAATTTAGAACTTGCTTTATTTATTTGAATATTTTTAATAATAGGAATTTTTAATTTAACAGAATCTACAAAATATCTGCCCTTTGTTGTTTTTTTAAACATAGAAAAAAGGAAAAAAGCTGCAAAAATACCAATAAAAATTTTCATCCAATTAGCAATTAAATATTCACTAAAATTAAAAATCATCATTGTTAACTCTGGCATTTCTACATCTAGTGCAGCTAGCGACTCTCTAAATGTTGGAATAACAAAAATCATCATTAGCATGACAACAGCAACTAGCATTACTAAAAGCATAATTGGATAAACCATAGCTGATTTAGTTTTTGCTTTTAATTTACTATCACTTTCATAATAATCAGCTAAACTTACTAATACTTTATCTAAAGTTCCACTCATCTCACCAACATATGTCATACTTCTAAAAAATTCTGGGAAAGCATTTTTATGCTTTTCCATCGCTTCAGAAATTAATTTTCCAGATTTTACATCTTCATGCATTTCTTCTAAGACTTTTTTAAAATATCCTGAATAAGATTGAGTTTTTAAAACAGACAAACAATCAATTGCTAAAATCCCCGAACTAACCATTATAGAAAACTGACGACAAAATGTCGTAAGTTCTCCGACTTTAACTTTTCCAGAAACAGAAAAGAATGCATTAGGTGGTTTAAAAGAAACTGCTCTTGATTTTACTAAATATAACTTTTGTAAAATAAGTTGTTCTCTTAAACTTTCTTCATCCGCAGCCATAAAAGTTCCTGTAAATTTTTTCTTATCGGCATTTATCGCTGTATATTTAAACTTCTTCATTCTTTTCCTCCTCTATTAAAATAGTGAGATATACCAATCTATAATATATGTTCCAAAAAACATCGCAAAAGTCATTCCAAATATTAAAAAAGGAGCAAAAGGATATTCTGTATTCTTTTTATCTTTTTTCTTTTTTCTAACAATTAATAAAACAATACTCGCTATAACACTAGAAACTAAAATTGCTAAAAACAAATTATAAATACCTAGTAACAACCCACAAGCGGCAACTAACTTAACATCTCCAAATCCTAAAGCTTCTCGTTTTAAAATTAAAATAGAACCATAACGGAAAATTAATAAAAATAAGCCTCCAAAAATTAAGCCACCAACTCTTTGCTCCCATGGAATTCCATCATTTAATAAAACATTATCTTTAAAAACAAGATTAGCTATTAAAGCTACAACTCCTAGTAACAATATCATCACATTAAATCTATCAGGAATTATTTGATGTTCTAAATCAATAAAGAAAATTGCAATAAAAGCAACAATAGCAAGCATTGCTATTCCTGTAAAGATGTAGCTTTCATTAATAAATCTTAAAACAACAGCTAACCAAAGTAACATCGTTACAACTTCAACAATAGTATATCTAATAGATATCGGTTCTTTACAAGACCGACATTTGCCTCTTAAGATTAAATATGAAATAACAGGAATATTATCATACCATTTTAGTTTATACTGACACTTTGGACAATGAGATCCAGGCTTAACAATACTCATTTCCAAAGGAACTCTATAAATTAATACATTTAAAAAACTCCCAACGCAAAGTCCAATAATACCAGTAAGTATGTAAACAATAATTAGTGTAGTAGTTGTCATCAATCTTATTCCTCTCCATATATCCAAGATGTAATATTATTATCAATTTTTTTAACAGTAAGTAAAACTTTATTATTCTGTTTAACTATTATTCCTGTTTCCTCAACTGTTTCCTCATTTTGAAACCAAAAAATATCATATGTTGTTTCATAATCTGGTATTTTAGCTTCAATAATTTGCCCTTTGAGGAAATCTTCCCCAATTTGATCTAAACTAATTCTTTTTTCAAACTTATATTCAGTTAATTTGGCTAAAGAATTATTATATAAAGTAACTGATAACATAATACTAGATAATGCCATTACTACAGCCATCATTGTAATTACATAAAAAAGAGACATTCCTTTTTTACCATTAATTCTATTCATTTAGGAACCTCCTAAAACATAAGGATTTTCCATTTGGTAAATTTTCTTACCGTTATTATCATATGCTGTGGCACTAATAGTCTTAACGCCAATATATAAGACTATTTTATAATAATAATTAGAAGAATCATATAATTCAAAATCTTTATTAAATTTTAATTCTTGATT